>DASXYB010000147.1:0-10327 GCA_036502745.1 Candidatus Udaeobacter sp. | reverse complement strand
TGGCCTGTCTGGCCACGCGCGTAAAAGGTCCGTGAAACCTGCGCACCGCCGAATGATCGATTAGCCAGGTAGCCGCTGTATTCGCGTGCGAAAGGGACACCCTGCGCTACGCATTGATCAATGATGTTGTTCGCGATTTCAGCGAGCCGATAAACATTCGCTTCGCGCGAACGAAAATCGCCGCCTTTAATCGTGTCGTAGAATAATCGGTAAACGCTGTCGCCATCGTTCTGATAATTCTTTGCCGCATTAATGCCGCCTTGCGCTGCAATGGAATGCGCGCGCCTCGGCGAATCCTGAAAACAAAAACATTTCACCCGGTAGCCGAGTTCTCCGAGTGTTGCGGCAGCCGATCCCCCCGCGAGGCCACTGCCGATGACTATGATCTCGAGTTTACGGCGGTTATTCGGGTTGACCAATCGCGAATGGTCTCGATGATTTCGCCATTTTTGATCCAGCGGGCCAGGCGGAACTTTGGAATCCAGTGTTCCGATCATGCTCAGATATCTGTCTCGAATAGCGAAACGGCGACCCTCACGGAGCGCATTCTATCGTTCGCCGCCCCACTTGTCCTTCTTGAATGACACGCGGCCGGAGCCTTGTTCGAAGGCTTCGAAATGCTCCGGGTTCTCCCGGTAATATTTTTGGTGATAATCTTCGGCGGGCCAAAATTTCATCGCCGCCAAAATTTCGGTGACAACAGGCTTTTTGAATTTTCCGGAGCGCGTCAGTTTCTCTTTTGAAGCCTCGGCAATTTTCTTTTCGTCGGGATTGCCATAAAAAATCGCGGCGCGATAACTCGGTCCGATATCGGTGAACTGGCCGTCGGATTGGGTGGGATCGATTTGTCGCCAATAGATGTCGAGAAGCTGTTCGAAGGAAATCTTCGCCGGGTCGTAGGTAACTTCGATTGATTCGCGATACTTTGTTTTTTCCGACGTCACGAGATTGTAAGTTGGGTTTGGTTCGGTTCCACCGGAATAACCCACTATCGTTTTTATCACGCCCGGTGCTTTGTCGAATGCGGGCTGGATGCACCAAAAACATCCACCGGCAAAGACTGCGGTGCGGGTCGTTGCGGGGCTTTGCCCATAACTCGCAGTCACAAGCGTCACGCAACTAAAAGCGAGAAGAACAATTCGTTTCATATTGTCTCTTTCATGTCGCTCTGGACGCGGCGCTGTTCAAGATGTTTCCCGTCGGACCGCGCATCTTGCGGGGTTGAAGCGTGAGTCAGATGCCGACATTTTGTCGGTGTGATCGAACTATTGCCACAATTGCAGGTCGCGCGTCTAGATGTTGCAGAACTTTTCGGACGCAACGCGTCGCTACATGTCGATCTGGGGTGCGGCGATGGATCTTTTCTCTGCGAAATAGCGCAACAGTTCCCGAAAACAAATTTCCTCGGCATTGAGCGGTTGACCAGGCGCGTAGAGAAAGTTCGCGGAAAGGCGGAGAAGATCGAAAACGTGCGAGTGCTCCGCGCGGACAGTTTCTTCGCGGTGCGCGATCTGCTGCCTGACTGTTCGGTGGAAACTTTTTACCTGTTCTTTCCGGATCCATGGCCTAAGCGGCGGCATCAGTTCCGGCGCATTTTCACGCCCGAGTTTTTGAATGCAATCGCTGTTGCTCTTCGGCAACACGGTATCCTGCGCGTTGCGACCGATCAGTTCGATTATTTTCAGCAAATCGAACGGATCAGCCGCGGTCACTTGCATTTTCAAGTTGTCTCGCAGCCGTTAGACGACGCGGTTCTACCGTTAACGAAGTTCGAAAGAAAATTCCGCAAGCAATGCGCGCCGATTTATCGGCTGACGCTTCGGAAGACTTCGCCAGTCAGATAAGCTCGCGCGCTCCATTCCTGGTTTGAGAAGTTCAATTCCACTGCGCCGGTTTCGTCCTGCCGAAAGAGTTTGATTCCGCGAGCGCGAAGTTGCTCAATCCAGTGATCACTGATTCGTTCGTGCTCCGGAAACTCTCTTGAGGTCGCGATGATCAAGCGCGGCCGAACGGCATCGAGAAAGGGAGCCGAACCGGAAATTCCGGAGTAATGTTGGCCCTTCACGAGGATGTCGCTTTGCAGGTCCGAACCGTTGCTCAATATAGCGCGCTCGGTTTCTGTGCCGCTGTCTGACATGAACAAAACGGATGTCCCCGGCGCGATTGATGAACGGATAATCAACGCCTGATCGTCCGCGGTCGCTCCCGCAAAGTCGGGAGGCGGAAATAAAACGTGTGCGATGACTTCGCGGGATAAATGAAAATTGTCTCCCGCGACGACTTCAACAGGTTTGCGCCCGCGTCCTGGCAATTTCGACACGCTGTGGGACAGCCGACGATGAATAAGCGAACGATCAGGCGCAGGATTATCGATCACAAGGACGCCTGGGAAATCATTCAATAATTGCGTGACCCCACCGATATGCTGCGAATCGCCGTGGGTGAGCACCAAGCCGGTGAGCCGGTTCACGCCGGCCCAGTGCAAATACTCGCGCACCACACGCTCGTAACTGCGTTCACTTCCGCAATCGAGTAACCAATCGTGGCCGTTAACGCGGACGTGAACGGCCGCGCCTGCGCCCAGGTCTAGTACTGTTACCTTTGCAGAGATCCGGCTGCCCCAACGAGGTTCGCCAACATAAAAGTGGCCGCCGGGAATTTGCGCGAACAGATGAACGACGGCGATGACGAGTGTGGCCAGTGTCCAGTTGGTATTATTGAAAACAATAGCTAGCCACGGGAGGAGCGGCGTGGTTAGCAGCGACAGAAGCGCGACGGCGAGGACAAAGAATGCGATCGGAACAACGACCAGGTTTGCTAGAAAAGAAATCGGCGTGACGAGGTGGAAGTACCAAAGAATCCACGGCAATGAACCGATCCACGCCGCAAGCGACACAGCTGCGCCAGCGCAAAGCCAGTCATAGCTGGAGTGCAGCCATCGGCGTGGACCGCGTACCAGGCTTTGTGGCAGAAAAGGATCCGGAGCCGCACGCAGCTGGAAAAATTTAAACAGCGGGTCGGCGAGCAGCACAATTGCGCCAACCACCGCGAAAGAAAGCTGGAATCCAGTGGCAAACAATTCATTCGTGCTCCAGCACAGAATGAAAAAGGCCGCCGCCGCGAGGCTGTTTGGCAGAAATGCGCGTCGTTCGAAAAAATAACTGCCGACGAGGATTGAAGCCATCACAGCCGCGCGTAGGGCCGGAATGTGCAGCCCCGTTACCGTCGCATAGAAAAAGAGCGACGGTATGATGAATACTGCTGCGCGTTTACGTGACAGGCGTGCGATCGCAGCGAGCACCCACAAAAGCGCCGCTACAATTCCCACATGCAAGCCAGCGACAGCGAAAAGGTGAATCGTGCCGGTTTGCTGAAATGGCTCCTCAATGTCCTCCGGAGTTTCGTGCCGGATGCCAAGCACAATTCCACTTATGAAACTTTTCACCTCGGGCGCATCGTCCAGCCCCCGGCACAATGCGTTTTGCATCCATGTTCGCGACATTTGTGCAGCCCGCAGGATGGAATTGCCGCCGCCGTGGCGGATCAGCGTGCCCTCTTCCGGATAACGAGCGAAAAGCATTCGTAGGACATCATGCCGCGTAAGATAAGTGCGCATGTCGAACTCGCCGGGGTTGCGTGGTGGCGCGATTGGCTCGGCCGTCCCAAAAAGTTTCAGTTCATCGCCAAACTCCGGCGCGCCTTTCCAACGAACCTGCCAGACCGCGCGCGTGAATTCGGTTTTACCTTCGAATTCAATTGATTTCAGCTTGAGCAGGAACGTTGCGAATCCGCTGGGCGCAATCTTTGGTTCATTGATCACGCATCCCACTGTTGTTACGACGCGCGGCCGCTCGCCAAGTTCGTCGGCGAGTTGCTGGCCGAGGGTGTTTGTTGTGGCGAATTTGTGCAGCAGGAAAAAACCGGCCGCAACGATGAGATATGTCGCAGCCAACTTCGGCCAGCAGAGCGCAATTATGATGCAGATTCCGAGAACTATCGCTGCTGAAACTAGCGCTGTAGCTGTCAGCGGAACGATTTCCGCCAGGATAATTCCAGTCACAGCCATCAACGCCAGACCAACAAAAGGCTGACGTGGCGTGCTAAGCAGCTTCATTTCATTTCGAGTTTTTGCTTATCCACAGCGGCAAGTGCAAGCCACAACGTATTTGTCCACCCACTAGAGCGGGGAGGGGATCTCCAGATCGCCGCTCCTCGACGCGATTGCTTGCATCATGAGCGCGCCTTAATTTCTCACGTGCAGGATCTTTTCGAGGAAACGCAGGACGTGGAGACTGAAAACACCGCTGCCCCGCTTGCCACGCGAATGCGGCCGCGCTCGCTCGAGGAATTTGTCGGTCAGGAACACATTCTTGGACCGGGCAAACTTTTGCGTCGTGCGATTGAAGCTGATCGCTTGCCGTCAGTGATCTTCTACGGGCCGCCCGGCAGCGGAAAAACTACGCTGGCGCGCGTCATCGCGGAGATGACGCACGCGAAATTTGTTCGGATCAGTGGCGTGGAAAGCAATGTTGCCGAAATGCGACGTGTGCTCGCCGCCGCCACAAATCGGCTTCGCACATCTGGGCAAAAGACGATCCTCTTCGTCGATGAGATTCATCACTTCAATAAGGCGCAACAGGATATTCTTTTGCCCGACGTCGAAGCTGGAAACCTGCGCCTCATCGGTGCGACTACGTACAATCCGTTCTTTTACGTAAACAGCGCGCTGGTATCGCGCTCGCAGGTTTTTCGACTCGAACCGCTAAGCGTCGAACAACTGGAGCAATTGATTGATCGCGCGTTGGCCGACAAAGAGCGCGGACTTGGAAAGTACAACGTGAAGATCGACAAGGACGGGCGCCGGCATTTGGCGAAGCTCAGCGACGGCGATGCGCGCAAATGTCTAAATGCGCTCGAGATTGGCGTGCTGACCACGCCGCCTGTAGCCGACGGCGTTGAGGCCGCCTGCTCGAAACGTGAAAAACATTCTGGGGCTGCCGGGGTGAACGCCGCCGGCTACAACGAACCTACTATTCATTTCACGCTCGCAATTGCCGAAGAAAGCATTCAGCAGAAGGCCGTCGTTTACGACCGCGTCGGCGACGCGCACTACGACACCATCAGCGCGTTTATCAAAAACATGCGCGATTCGGATGAAAAAGGTGCGATGTACTGGCTGGCGAAAATGCTGCATGCCGGAGAAGATTTCCGTTTCATCGCGCGGCGGATTGTGATTTTCGCAAGCGAAGACGTTGGCCTTGCTGACCCCGAAGCGTTGCAGCTTGCGATCGCGACGCAACAAGCAGTGGAATTTGTCGGGATGCCGGAGGCGCGTATCCCTCTGGCGCACGCGACCGCCTACATGTGCCACGCACCCAAAAGCCGTGAAGCCTACGATTCACTGAACGCTGCGACCGAACAGATCGAAGCCGAACAAACCAAAGCCGTGCCCGAGCGTCTCAAGAACAAGCATTTTCCGGTAAATCCGGAGAGCTAAGGAACGTTCTTCAGCCTTGAACTTCTCGGTCTCCCCGTCGTGCACTAATGATTGAGGGCGAAGTTATTGTCGCGACTTGACGTCGCGGTCGAATTTCACTTCGGTATTCTCATCACATGGCTTCTTCATCACTCTGGCAGCGATTTCAACGATACTTCCTGGAATATCGTGAGCTCGATTTCTCTCTCGATATTAGCCGGATGAAATTTCCGGACGATCTGTTCGAGAAAATGCGGCCGCAAATTGAGCATGCATTTGCGGCGATGCGGGAGTTGGAGGCGGGAGCGATTGCGAATCCTACAGAGAATCGAATGGTTGGTCATTACTGGCTGAGGAATTCTGCGCTGGCGCCGACACCGGAAATCCGGTCCGAAATCGAAGACACGATCCGGCGCGTCGAAACATTCGCCAAAGATGTTCACGCCGGAAAAATCACCGCGGAAAATGGAAAGCGTTTCGAACACGTGCTGCACATTGGGATTGGCGGCTCGGCGCTGGGGCCGCAATTCGTGTCAGCTGCGCTCGGCTCGCCAGACGATCCGATGGACATTTTTTTCTTCGATAACACTGACCCAGAAGGTTTTGATCGCGTGTTTGACAGGATCGGAGAAGGGCTCCCACAAACGCTCGTCGTCGTCGTCTCAAAATCCGGCGGGACGAAAGAGACACGGAACGGGATGCTCGAGGCCGAAGCGAAGTTCGCTGGAAAAGGACTTCAGTTTACCAGGCATGCTGTCGCTGTGACCGGCGTCGAGAGCGAGTTGAACAAACACGCTGAAGCGAACGGATGGCTTGCACGTTTTCCAATGCTCGATTGGATTGGCGGACGCACGTCAGTAATGAGTGCGGTCGGGCTACTGCCGATGGCGCTGCAAGGATTTGACATCGATGACTTCCTCGCCGGCGCCGCGGCCATGGACGAACACACGCGGGTGCCGAACGCGGCGCAAAATGCCGCCATGCTTCTCGCACTCATGTGGTATTACGCCGGCAACGGAAAAGGGGAGAAGGACATGGTCGTTCTCCCGTACAAAGATCGGCTGGCACTGTTCACGAAATATCTCCAGCAACTGGTGATGGAATCGTTAGGCAAAGAAAAGAATCTAGCGGGCGAAATTGTGCATCAGGGCATTGCAGTGTACGGAAATAAAGGCTCAGCCGACCAGCATTCATACGTGCAACAATTACGCGATGGTGTCCTGAATTTCTTTGTGACATTTGTGGAAGTGCGCAACGATCGTCGCGGCGCGCGGTTTGAAGTCGAGGATGGGATCACGAGCGGCGATTATCTCGAGGGATTTTTGCGCGGGACCCGCAGCGCGTTGTACGAGAAGGGACGGGAATCAATCACCATGAGCATTCCCGAGGTGAACGCGTTTTACGTCGGAGCGCTGATCGCGTTGTATGAACGAGCGGTCGGCTTTTACGGCTCGCTGGTTAACATCAATGCGTACGATCAACCCGGTGTCGAAGCGGGCAAGAAAGCGGCGAGCAAGCTGTTGCAGCTCCAGAAACAAGTTCGCGAGGGACTTTCCGGTGAAGGTCAGACTGCCGAGGAGATCGCGCGCTCAGTCGATGCCGACCCGGAGGACGTTTTTCACTTGTTACGGCACCTGGCGAGCAACGATGCACGGATTAAGGTCGCAGCGGGCGATGAAGCTGCGGACGACCGGTTTTCTATCGTAGAATCGGCATAGTTGTGCAGCTATGGCGGATAAATCTTCGGAAGCTCCAACGGACTCATTGATCGTGCGTTGGAGCGATATGGTTCGTCTTATCAGACAACTCAGTCACGATTTACGCAATAATTTGAACGCGATCGAGCTGCAGTCGGCTTACATCGCCGAACTGACGCAGGATCAGGAACTGACAAGTGAGATTAAGCGTTTGCGTGAAGTCGTCTCAGGGATGAATTCGACGCTGCAACTGCTTTCGAAAGCAGTCGGAGAAGTTGCACCCAATTTGGTTACTTATCCGGCGGGTGAATTTATGGCCGACATGCGCACGCAAATCGAGCGCAAGTTTTCGAAAGAAAACCACGAGGTCACATGGGACGTGCAAATTCAGGACGCGATGCTGAGTATCGATCCGCAGCTGTTTCAGGAAGTATTTGTGGAGCTTTTTGCCAACGCTTTCCAGCACGATCGCGGCAACGGCGCACTGGTTGCAAGAGCCAGAATTAAGGATGGACAATTTTTCTTCAGCCTCCACGAACCAAAAGCGCTCTTTGCTTCGGACACGAACAATTGGGGGCGGGAACCACTTCGCAACATTAGACAGAGACATTATGGTCTTGGTCTGAACCGCGTCCGCACTATCATAGAAGCCCACGGAGGAGAGTTGCAGGCTCAATACGACGCCAACGCCGCGACACTCATTTCGACAGTGGCACTCCCGATATCGAGCCGGCAATCCGAAAATGCTTGAAGCTATTTAAGCAACTGCAGCCTATTGCACGTGCGTAGTATCAGCACCGCAAAGGAATGAAAACAGAGAACCATCGCGTCCTGATCATCGATGATGAGCGGCCGGTGTTGATCACGCTAGATGCCTTACTCAGGCGTCATGGTTACCACGTGGATGCCGCTGCCACAGCGTCGCAGGGCCTGAAGTTGCTGAAATTAAACTCCCCATCCCTGATCTTGCTAGATCTACAACTGCCGGACGCGCACGGGTTGGAAATGCTCGATCGGATCAAGACGGAGTTGCCCAAAGTCCAAGTGATCATTCTGACCGCGCACGACTCGCTGCATAATGCCATCGAGTCGATCAAACGCGGCGCTTACCATTTCATCAGCAAGCCATATGCGCCGGAGGAACTTCTGAGCCTCGTGGAGAAAGCGTTGGAGAAACAGTTCCTGCTCCGGGAAGCTCAACAACTACGAGAGAAGACGGAGCAATTGGAGAAGCGGCTGGAGATCGCGGAAGCGCGGCCTGCGCCAATTTTTAAGAGCAAACCCATGCAGGAGATTGAAGAACTGATCGGAGCGATGGCGCCCTCGGATGCGAACGTTCTCATCGCGGGCGAAAGCGGTGTGGGCAAGGAAGTGATTGCGAACACTATTCACGCCCGCAGTCGGCGTGCTGAACAACCGATGGTGAAGCTCAACTGCGCTGCGTTGCCCCAAACAATGATCGAGGGAGAACTTTTCGGTTACGTCAAAGGCGCGTTCACTGGAGCGATGCACGATTTCCCGGGAATGATTGCCGCAGCAGACGGCGGCACGCTCTTCCTTGACGAAATATCCGACATGCCGGCTGATTTGCAGACCCGGTTCTTGCGCGTGCTGCAAGAGCGCGAGTATCGGCCGCTCGGGAGCACGCAGACGATGAAAGCGAATTTTCGCGCGATCGCTGCGACTAACCGCTCCATTCCCGAGTCGCTAGCCGAGAACCGGCTGCGGTCGGACTTGTATTACCGTTTGAACACTTTCCAGATTGAAGTGCCGCCGCTGCGGAAACGAAAAGAGGACATCCCGCCGTTAATCGCCCAATTCGTTAGGCAATTTTCTCAACAACTCGGCAAAGCGGAGCCGGACGTTTCACCGGATGCATTCCAGAAGTTGCTCGATTATTCGTGGCCCGGAAACGTTCGCGAATTGCAAAACGCCATCGAATACGCGGTGGTGCTGGCGAGGGACGGCGTAATCAGCGTTAAAGAACTGCCGGCCGAAATACAATTACCTCAGGCGTTACAACAAGCCGAACTTGGCGGATTGCCCCGCAAGGGGGTGCAGACCCTGGATGACGTGGAACGCAACGCAATTCTCCAGGCACTCGCCGAATGCCGCGGCAATAAGAAAAAAGCAGCCGAACTGCTCGGGATTCAGCGACCCACCCTTTACAACAAACTGAAACGCTACGCAATTGACTTATAGGTTTGGCGAGGAACCCACGGCGTTCCAGCGTTGCTCCTTATTCGCCGCGATAGATGCAGCGCGCAGTGGGTGTTTCGTGCACAACTATTTCGCACAAGCCGTGACATTGAGGTTCTAATTTTTTCCAGAACCATTCGGCCATGTTTTCGATTGTCGGATTCTCCAAACCTTCGATTTCGTTGAGATACGTGTGATCCAGGATTTCTAGAAGCGGCTTCATTGCACCGCTGATGTTCGCGTGATCGTAAATCCACCCGATCGCCGGATCGACGTCGCCCTCGACAGAAACTTCGACCTTGAAACTGTGTCCGTGTACCCGCCGACATTTGTGGCCCTCCGGCGCTCTAGGCAAAGTCTGCGCTGCTTCAAATATGAAATCTTTCGTTAATCGCGCACGCATGATCAGACGCCGCGCTGCGTCGGCTTCCAAATGAATTTGTGCATCTGTAGTTGAAAACGGACGTTCAGTTTGTCTCCGAGAATCCATTCCACGATTTGCCGCGGGTCGATTCTGCCGAAAATTGGGGAGAAGAGCACGGCGCGACACCGGGATGGAAGATCGTAGCGCTCAATTTTGTCGCGCGACCACTCGTAATCTTCGCGCGAGCCCATAACGAATTTGACTTCATCGCTAGCATTGAGGTGGTCAATGTTCGACCAAAGATTCTTGTCCACTTCGCCGCTGCCCGGGGTTTTCAGATCCATGATGCGATGCACGCGCGGTTCGACGTTCGATATGTCATGCGCACCGCTGGTCTCGAGTAACACCGTGTAATCCAAGTCACACAGCATTGACATCAGCAGCAGCACGTTTTTCTGCAACAATGGCTCGCCGCCGGTGATTTCGACCAAGGGGCAGCGATACGGCGCAACGGCGTCCATGATTTCTGCCAGCGTCCGTTTGTCCCCGTTATAAAAGGCGTAATCCGTATCGCAGTAGTTGCAGCGCAGG
>DASXYB010000146.1:0-1737 GCA_036502745.1 Candidatus Udaeobacter sp. | reverse complement strand
TTGTAGAGGCGCTACACTTCTGGTACAACTCGTAAATCGCTGCCGGATTCACGTTTGCCGTCGCTGAAATCGTGCCGGCACCGCCATTGCGCATATTTACGAGGAGGAATGATTCAGAGCCGACAAACACCTCGAACCCCGTCCCAGTCGGACGGCCGGTTTCTGCAAATGCGCCGAGAAACGTTTTGGTGTTATCCCAATCGCCCGAGCTGTCTTTGATACCGGCGATCGCGTCTGGGTAAGCTTTCAGGAGACGCTCGACTAATCGTGGTGTGATCCCCACCATCGCTAGGGGCGGAATATGATACAGATAGATTTTCAGACGCGCATCGCCAATACGTTGCACGACTTCGCTGAAGTAACGGTAGAGACCATCTTCGCTGGCGTCTTTGTAATAAAAGGGCGGCAACATCAGCACACCGGCGCAACCATGTTTAACCGCATGTGCCGTAAGGGCGACAGTTTCGAGGATTGAGCAGCAGCCAGTGCCCGGCATCATACGTGAGGGATCAATTCCCGCCGCGATCAGCGCATCGAGCAATGAAATGCGCTCGTCTGTCGACATTGAGTTCGCTTCGCTCGTCGTGCCAAACGGAGCCAGCCCGCAATTCTGCGAAAGCAACCATCGGCAATGCCTGATAAATCGTTCCCGGTCAGGCGAAAAATCGGCCCTGAACGGCGTCACGACGGGAGCGAGCACGCCGCGAATGCGTTTGCTTGTGACGAGAGCGTCGATTGCGGAATTGTGGGGCACTTCCTAATCCTTCTTCATCATCCGAATTTTTGGAACGGCATTTACGCTGCGGAATGGGTGCGCGGTTTGAATCATGAACGACAAAGTACTTGTGAATGATACGTTGCGCGCGAAAACGCTGATCAGAAAATCGAGATGAAATTTACAATCATTAGCACCGCTCTGTGCGGCGCCGCGATTATCGCCATAAGTATTGCCATGAGGCCGACGTCGGCGAATGCGGCTACAGCTCAACTGACACCGCAGTCCAAGCAATCGGGAATCGATTCGGCGGATCGACTCTTTCAGGCAGGGAAGTTTTCCGAAGCCGGCAAAATTTACTCCCAAATCGCGGCTCAAAATTCAAAGGATTATTCGGCCACCCTCCAGTTGGGTCGGATCGCATTGCTTTCGAACCGGCTCGACGACGCGCAGAAATGGTTGGAAAAGGCGACAGCCCTCCAGCATGGAAACACCGATGCAAAGGTCATGCTGGCCGAGACGTTTTATCGCCGCGACGATTTTCCAAAAGCAGCGGCTGCACTGGACGGCGTCGACGTAAGCAGTAACAAACTGGTGCGCGAGCAGTATCCCACACTGAACGTTGCGATGTTAGAGAGTTTTAAGGATCAGACGCCCTATGAACTGCATGCGAATGGGGCAAGTACGCGTGTTAAGTTTGTAAAGACCGATCCGCTTCCGCTGGTCAATGTGCGCGTAAACGATGGCAAGGAAGTTACCTTTTTCATCGATACCGGCGGTTCGGAGGTCACACTCGACACCGATTTTGCAAAGGAGCTTGGCGTCCCGCAATTCGGCGCAGTGCAGGGAACCTTTTCCGGCGGGCAGCACAGTGAAGTCGGGCTTGGGCGCATTGAGTCACTTACACTCGGCGATTGGACCATCAAAAATCTTCCAACGGCAATGCTTCCTCTGCGTCAACTTTCACAAGGATTTGGCGTTAAACAAATCGACGGAATTATCGGGACCACTTTGTTTTATCA
>DASXYB010000145.1:0-6212 GCA_036502745.1 Candidatus Udaeobacter sp. | reverse complement strand
GCACCGGCATCGGCAAGCAACCGTTTCGAGGTGTCGTGGAGGTCGAGAAGCACCTTGACCGCGATTTGCCGCAAGATGAGCGGATCGGACTCGTAGCGAGCAGCTTGTTCACGATCGCGCGTGAGCATTTTTGATTTCACGTAGCTCTTTACGAATCGCGGTCGAAGGATTCGAAGCGCCGGAATTGCGAATGGGACGTAGAGCTTCACGTGAAATGCGGCGGTCGCCAAAATCATGGCGCGGATCGGCGGCGCATAATCGTGGACCCAGGCTGTGACGGTGACGGCGGCTAGGCTGTGCGCGAGCACGATCATGTTTTCGATCGGGATGCCGAACTTCTCCGAAACATGACGCGCAAAGGCGTCCACATCTTTGATCACGTCGTGAAGACTCTTTGCCGCGCCGCGATCTCCCGCAGAATGTCCATGACCGCGCGCGTCCCACGCGAAGATCGAGATGTCGTCAAGATCTAGCGAATCAACCGTTTCTTGCCAACGACCGGAATGCTCGTGGCCACGATGAAAAAGCAGCAGCGCTTTGTCCGTTGCCTTATTTGGGATCCACGAGCGATAAAACAGCTCGGCACCGTCCCAACTAGCGAAAGTTCTTTCAGTGGCTTCCATTTACTGGGTGCAATTGATTCACCGCATCGCGTAGTTCAGCGGCAATCGCGCAGATGTCGTTCTTGTCTGTTCCGCGATTGCCATAATTGCGAGGCGTTCCAACGACCAATCGAACTTTTCGCGGGCGCGGAAATCGTTTGCCTTTAGGCCATGCTTGAAATGATCCATCGATGAAGCACGGCGCAACTGCGACGTCACGTCCCGCAACAAGAGCGCCGATTCCTGATTTGAATTCGCCAACTTCGCCGGTTGTCGATCTTGTGCCTTCCGGAAAAATAATCAGGATGGTTCCTGGATTGGCGAGCAATTTCCGGCAAAGCGACAGGCTTTGGCGAACGCGCGCTTGTCTCGCAAACGGCAGCGCGTTCACGAGTATCGCGGCGGCCCAAAGCCGCGGGATACTTTGGAAAAAATAATCAGAAGCGGCCGCTGGAAACGCGCGATGTAATTTGCGCAACGGCAACGCCGCGAGCAGGCAAAGTGTGTCGATATGACTGCAATGATTCGCGACGATAACGAGTGAGCGGTTGGTCCGCAGATTGTGGTGCCCGATAATTTCGAAATGGTTGTAGATGTGCAGCAGGCCTCGAATGATCAATGCACCGAGCGACCGCAATCCGTAAACGAGCATGTCCGGCTCGCGCGGAAACTGACGCAGAGGATCAATCGGCGCTTGATCGACATCACGCACCGAGTCGTAAAGCCACTTTTTCATCGGAGCGGATAATAATACCCAGCCATGTGCATGAACAACGGCGCCGCGTAAACCAAACTGTCGATCCGATCCAGAATTCCGCCGTGACCGGGAATAGTTGCAGCCATGTCTTTGGTTCCGATGTCGCGCTTAATCACGCTAATCGAAAGATCGCCCAGTTGCCCGCCAATTCCAATGATCAAGCCGGTCAGAATTAGTTGCCACGGACCAAAGAATGGAAATGAGAAGCGAAGAAGCCAGGGCAGAATCATAGCGACGCCCAGAGCCCCGCCGGCACCTTCCCATGTCTTGTTCGGACTGATTTCACTGCGCAACGGATGGCGGCCGAAAATTTTCCCGAAAGTAAAGGCTGCGACGTCAGTCAACCCCGTCGCAAAAATAATGTAGCAAAGAAAGCCATAGGCGTTGCGAGCGTTCGCCATAAATCCCAGGTGACCGAACATCCAGCCGATGTAAACAAAACCAATGATGGCGAGCGATATGCGTTGCAGCTCGCCGCGAGCGCGATTGCGCAAAATCGGAATAAGCAGGATCAACGCGATCACGAACGCCGGCACTGTGACAAATAATTCGTACCAGCCCGTGCCCTGTTCTTCGCCACGCGGATCCGAAATTAGTGAGGCCACTCCGACAGTAACGATTCCGGCATAAACCGCGCCGGTCATCCACGAGTCACGATACAAACCCGATGCGTGCGTGAATTCCTTGAAAGCGTAGATCGCGAGTAATGTGACGCCGACGATTGTTGGAATGCGACCAAGAAAAACAACGATGAAACCGATTCCGGCGATGAGAATCCAAGACCAATACGTCTTGAACATCGACGCGATTTCCTTTTTCAAAACGAATCGCAGAAAACCGAGCACCGCGCCGGCGATTGCGAGGGAAATCAAAACGATCCAGAAGTAATTACGAAAAACAGGATCGTGTAGCGCGATCTGCGGCGACATCACCGCTTATCTTGCAGCGCGGCGGTGATGCGTTTCAAGCGAACAACGATTGCTTCAACGCAACCGGCGATGATGACGAGACAGGTCCAATCAAAAATGGTGAGAGTTGCGGATGATTGTGGCGGGAGAAAAAACGTGAGCCATGCGCCGCCGTGGAGCGCGACCATCCGCCAGGGCTTGGACATAATTCCGCCAAACTGGCGTTGAACGCCGAGCGCTTGTCCGAACAGACCGACGTACGAAGTGAGCACGGCGAAAATTGCTGCCCAATATCCGATCAACGGATTCATCAACCCGCTGTGCGCAACCCCGACGAAAATCACGATGTCGGAAATGCGATCGGGCAGATCGTTCAGGATTTCACCATGGCGGCTGGCCTTCCCCGCCGCGAACGCGACCAGGCCGTCGAGCATGTTGAACCAGAGCCGCAAATAACAAAAAAGCGGCGCGATGATGAGTAGCCAACGTCTCTCTCCCGATTTCCAAAAACAGATTGCGGCGATCAGCGCCGCTACGATCGACAAATAGGAAATCGCGTCAGGATGAATTCCGCGCTGCACACAGAACTGCGTAGCAGCTTTTCCAGTTTGCCGGAACACCGCCGCAATCGGCCGCCGCGAAGTTGGTTGGTAATCCGGCATCGTTGCCATTTTGTAAACCACCGACTCTCTCTGGCAACACAAACGACAATCGAGTCAGCGCGGACTGAAGGGAGGGCGAGCGCATGGGCGACGAGAAGACCTGTCGGCAATGCAGCGTTTGCTTGCAGAGTGGGACGGCCAGAGCGGTGCTCCGACACCGAAGCACGCGCCACTAAGTCAGCCGAATAATTCGTTGCGCCGACGGCGCGTCGAACCCCAATGAAAAATTCCTCAGGGACGCCTCCGAAAAAGCGGAGTAAAATTTGTTGCCTTTGGCTCGAAGCTCGTTTACTAGGCGATTGTTCTGGGGGGAACAGCCGCCCCTTACACCCGTCGGGTGTGGGGGGCGGTCACTTTTTGATCCAGAAGTCGGATCACCAGGTTTAGAGCTGCACTACGGGATCGAACCAACAGTGCGTTTCCTGACCTTTGTTACGGGGGGCTGGGCTCCGGGGGGACGGGGGAAGTAATTTTTGGATTTGGTTAGCCGTCCCAGCGCTTGAACTGCTGGCCGCCGTCTCCGCGGCCGGGCCGGTCACCGGCGTAGCCACCACCAAGGGGGACTCTGCCGCCTCTGCTGGCCACCACCGGGAAAGATTATATATGTACGTTTGGGTTGCGGCCTTGGTTTTGGCTGCGGCTGATTTGGGTGTTCCCGGGCCTACTTAAGTGGACCCCGCCTTTGGCGTCTTTTTTTGGTTTCAGGTCACGGACTTTGATCGTTTGCTTGGTTTCTTTTCTCTGTGCCATTTTATTTTTCCTAGCTATTTATTTGGGTTGTTTCTCGTTGTGTTTATGTCAGTGACACCGAAAGGCATTTGACGCCCGCCCTTAACGTCCTTTTCTGGAATCAGGTCGTCGAGGCGAATCAATTTATCTGTTGTGCGCTTGCGCCTTTTAATTCCTGATTCTGCGGCGGGCGCGTTTTCTTTGTTCTTCGGTGTATTCACCTTGTGTCTCTCCTGATATCAGCATCCGTGCCAAGTCGCCACGAGTCGCGGCAAAGGCGGAGATGTCCGTTACGTTTATTGTTAAGCCAGAGGGGTTTATGCAATGAATTATTTCTGTGATCGCCAAAACAGGTACTTCCTGTTAGACGAAATTTAAACTTCATTATTACGCCGCATCGCATCAGATTTAGACCAATGGTGCTTTATTTTTGAGCATGTCTCGCAGGTAGCGGGAGAGAGTCGAGCGAGAAATACCGAGTAATCGTGCTGCGCGTCGTTGGTTCTGATTTGCTTGATCATAAACGAATCGAACATGCCGTTGCATCGCGTGCTCGAGTGAGAGGTCGGTACCAACATCAGCATCCTGATGATTGTCCCCGAACAGAGGCGTTGGTTTGTCATTTTCTGGTGGCGCCCGATCGGGCTTGAGATCGGAAGGAAAAACGACATGCTCGGGTAGGATCACGGAACTGTCGCAAAAAAGAGTCATGGTGCGCACTGTGTGACTCAACTCGCGGAGATTACCGGGCCACTCGTGACGAAGCAGCTTCTCCATCGCTTCAGGATGCATGGCCGTGATATTTTTGCCTTCTTTCGCCCCGGCAGCTTTCAATTCCGCAGCAATCAATGCCGGCAGCTCCTCCAAGCGTTCTCGAAGCGGAGGAATAAGCAGGGTGAGGCCGTTGAGTCGTTGATACAGGTCCTCTCGAAGTTTTCCCAGCCGCACCCGTTCTCGCAACGAACAGTTGGACGCGCAGAGGATTCGCGCATTGGAAGTGAGCATTCGCTCCGAGCCGAGGCGCTCAAACTCGCCGTATTCCAGAACGCGCAGGATTTTTACCTGTGCAAGAGGGCTCATTTCCGAGATTTCATCCAGAAAAAGCGTACCTTCATTGGCGAGTTCAAACTTTCCTTTAACGCTTTGCTGTGCGCCAGTAAAAGCTCCGCGTTCGTGACCAAACAACTGACTCTCGAGCAACGTGTCACTAATCGCCGAGGCATTAAATGCGATGAACGGGCGATTTGCTCGCGCTGATGAATTATGGATAGCCTGGGCAAGCAAGGTTTTGCCCGTGCCGGTCTCACCGAGCAGCACAACTGGGACGTCCGACCTCGCGGCGAGCGCGGCCAACTGGAGACAACGCGCCATGGCGTCGTTGCTCGTAGTCAGGTTTTCGAGCCTTAACTTGGATGGCCGTGCCTGCATCAGTGGTTATTGCCTTATGCTCTCACGTAATCGCCGAATCGGTTCGAATGCATACTCAATCAGCGTCCGGCTACCGACAATGATATGCGCATCGCCCTTCATTCCAACGCGCAGAGGCAGAGCTTGTCCTGCTCGTGAAAAGATTTCGTAGCGGTCGAGTGATCCTAGTGCAACGAAACGGGATCCTTCAGTGGTGGTAACGGCCGATGGACTGATCAAGTCTACCTTTCCAGTTATGGTACCGTAACGTTGGTACGGAAAGGCTTCGAAAAAGTAGCGGACGCGCTGAGCCACAGCGAGCCTGGGGAGACCGGCTTCATTTAACATCATGCGAGCGCGTGGCTTTGAACCCTTCGGCGCGAGCTGGCAGAGCACTTGTCCCTGTTGAACAAAGCTCCCGACGGTTCGCTGGTCCACGGATATGACCACTCCTTCGTAGGGACTGCGAACCGTCAGCAGATTGTGTTGAGCGTTTTCCAAGTCTTTTTTCAAAGGTGCGATACGCATCTTTAACTTTTCAATTTCAGCCTGTTCCTCACCTCGCTGGCGAGCGTGTTCCGTTTCCATTCGCTCGCGATCAAGGGTGACCTGCTGCACAGTCCTTTGAGCCACGCTCAAATCTTTCTCTGACCCGGCTAAATCCAGCTTCAACTTTATAAGGTCGATCTCCGATTCACCGCCCTGTTTGGCTAGTTTCTCCATTCGGGTAACTAACTCCCGGCTAGTCTGCGCGTGGTTTTCGCGAAATTGTACCTCGCTCTTGGCCTGCTCGATCTCCGCGCTTTTTATTCCAAGTTGTGATGCGAAAGCGCTCTCATTTCTAGTGAGGCTTTCTTGCTTTGTGCCTAAGTCTTCGTTGAGCGTGCGATACTGGGTATCCCAGCCGCCGATCTCATCAGAGCGTAGAACAAATAAGTCGTCGCCGGCTTTTACAGGTTGTCCTTCCTCGACCACTACCCGGCTAATTGTCGCCTGCCGCGGAGATTGAATCGGATCAGCACCCGTTGCGGGTATTAGAACGAAGCGGCAATCAACCGTTTCCGGCAATCGCATTACAATAGCGATCAGCAAGGCGCAGAGAAACGCCGCTATTAACAGCCAGGCTGTCCAACGAATGACCCAGGGA
>DASXYB010000144.1:0-2839 GCA_036502745.1 Candidatus Udaeobacter sp. | reverse complement strand
CGCCATTGGCGGATTTGCGTGACGCAACGCGCAAAACCGCCCCGATCAGCGGTTCCGTCGTAATCAGATGTGGGCAAAATATGGCCATGCAAATCCGTCGTGTGCAGAACCGAGACGCAGAGGGTGTCTGGCTCAAGCGCGACAGCGGCACTCGCGAGCGTCGGAAGAGCACCGACCAATCCCGCGCGACCGGCGAGTCTCAAAAAATCGCGCCGCGTCCATGATGTGTATGGGGGGGACATTGCGGGTGGCCTCTGCCGAGATGTTAACCGTAAACGAATCTCGATTTCAATCGAAAAGCCGTGCGGGGCGCGGCCCAAGGAACTTGCCTGCGTGGGCGGGGCAGCCGCTGAAATCTAAACCTGGGAAGCCGTCGTTCCTTGATCGTTTGGTAACACAGGATAAATGTGTCGGTTACAATTATTTTGCCATGCCCAACGAAGATTCCATTACCGAATTAAAACAAAACCTCAGAGGCCGACTCATTCAGCCGGGCGACGCGGATTACGACGAAGCTCGCAAGGTCTACAACGCGATGATCCATAAGAAACCGCGCTTGATTGCGCGGTGCGCGGATGTCGCAGACGTCATTGAGTGCGTGAATTTCGGACGCAACAACAATCTCCTCGTTTCGATTCGCGGAGGCGGTCACAACGCTGGCGGCCTGGGAATTTGCGATGACGGTCTCGTGATTGATCTCGCGCCGATCAAATACACGCGAGTCGATCCTGGCGCCCGCACCGTCACAGTCGGTGGCGGGTCCGTTTGGGGCGATGTCGATCATGCTACGCACGCATTCGGACTCGCAACACCGAGCGGTATCATTTCCACGACCGGTGTCGGCGGATTAACACTTGGTGGTGGCGTCGGTCATCTCACCCGCAAATGCGGATTGAGCATCGATAATTTGCTGTCCGCGGACGTTGTCCTGGCGAATGGCGAATTCGTAAAAGCGAATGCCGACGAAAATCCGGATTTGTTCTGGGCGCTTCGCGGTGGTGGCGGCAATTTTGGCGTGGTCACGTCCTTCACGTTCAAGTTACACCCGATCGACACACTCTATGCCGGGCCGATGCTCTACGAGCTAAGCGAAACAGCCGACGTGATGAAATGGTATCGCGACTTGATCCCCTCGGCACCGGATGATCTGAACGGCTTCTTCGCCTTTCTAACAGTTCCACCGGCTCCACCGTTCCCGGAACATCTACACATGAAAAAAATGTGCGGGATTGTCTGGGCATACGCGGGACCACAAGAGAAAGCAGAAGAAACATTCAGACCAATCCGGGCGTTCAAGAAGCCTGCGCTCGATTTCGTTGGGCCGCTGCCGCATCCAGCATTGCAAAGCATGTTCGACGCGCTTTATCCGCCAGGCCTGCAATGGTACTGGCGCGCCGATTTCGTGAATGAAATAAGCGACGACGCGATCTCGCAGTACATTCGTTTCGGTGAAGCGCTGCCAACGATGCATTCCACCATGCATATGTACCCGATCAACGGCGTCGCGGCACGTGTCGGCAAAAATGATACTGCGTGGAATTATCGCGATGCAAAGTGGGCCCAGGTTATCGTCGGTGTCGATCCTGACCCCGCCAATAACGAGAAAATTATTTCATGGACGAAAAATTTTTACGATGCGGTGCATCCGTATTCCGCGGGCGGAGCGTACGTAAACTTCCTGATGGGCGACGAAGGCGAGGAACGCGTGAAAAACACCTACGGCGACAATTATGACCGGCTGGTCGCGATCAAAAAGAAATTCGATCCCGATAATTTCTTCCGCGTGAATCAAAACATTAAGCCCAGCTAATCGCAGCGGCCCTTGTTGCAACATGCGAAGGGCCTCAGTGCCCCGCCGATCGCGGCTATCACCAATGCCGGAATCGGATCACGTGATTGCTTCTCTCGTTAACGCGCGGCTTTAGCCCGGGTTACAGGCAAAGCAGCGAACGAGCCGTTTTAACAACTCGGACTCATCTGATTCTCGTCTCATTAACGCCCGGCTTTACCCGGGTGTCACAGGCAAAGCAGCAAATGAGCCGTTTTAACGGCTTTTCTCCACATTCAAAACCGTTGAAACGGTTTGTTCCTTGTTGAGTTCGGTTGCACCGGGCTGAAGCCCGGTGTTAATAAGAGCAGCCTCCAAATTTTCGAGACCCACTCCGGAGAATAATTGATGACAGCTGACGAGTTAAAATCATCGCAAGCGCCACTGAAAGCGCAGTATCGCGAGCGTCCTGAGACGGCGTTGGTCACGCTCAGCGCTGAGGGACGAGTCGGCGAAAACGTGACGTGCAAAATCGAAACCGGGAAAGCGCGCGTTACAGCCGGTCTTCACCCGGCCACCGGCGGTGATGGACAAAGTGCGTGTTCCGCCGACATGTTGCTCGAAGCCCTGGTCGGCTGCGCTGGCGTCACCTTGAGCGCAGTCGCGACCGCTCTTGGTATCGCGTTGCGCGACGCGACGATTCGCGCGGAAGGCGATCTCGATTTTCGCGGCACGCTCGGCGTCTCTAAAGATGTTCCCGTCGGCTTCAAGCAGATTCGACTAAACTTCGATTTGGATACCAACGCCTCGCAAGAGCAGGTCGCCACATTGATTCGTCTGACCGAACGCTATTGCGTCGTTTACCAAACGTTGAGTCATCCTGCCGAGATCAGCGTTTTGCATCGCGTTGTATCACGCTAGATTCACCGCCTATGCCGTTGTACATGGATATTCACAATCTTCCGGAGGGAGCCACAGCGGAAGATGTCGCAAACGCTCATGCGAAGGATGTGGAAATCCAGCGAAAGCATGGCGTCGAGTACACGAAGTACTGGGTCAATGAAAAGGCAG
>DASXYB010000143.1:0-7329 GCA_036502745.1 Candidatus Udaeobacter sp. | reverse complement strand
GCGCTGGAGAAAAAGGCCGAGCCAGGCATCGTGGTGATGGTTTGTTTGCCGGCGTTGATCAAGTCGGCGTCGACTTCATCCTCAGTTGGGAACGGGCCGATGCCAAGCAGGCCATTCTCGGACTGCAACGTAACGTTCATGCCTTTGGGGATGTAATTCGCCACCAGCGTCGGGATGCCGATGCCGAGATTGACGTAGTAGCCGTCGCGCAACTCCTGCGCAGCGCGCTTCGCCATCAACTCGCGGATCGGATTTTCTTTTTTTGCGGTCGTGCTGCCTTGTACGGTGCGGAACTCAATCCGTTTTTCGAACTTTTCTCCCTGGATGATTCGGTCGACGAAAATGCCCGGCGTGTGGATCTGGTCGGGATCAAGCTCGCCAACCTCGACGAGTTGCTCCACCTCAGCGACGCAGACTTTGCCGCAGCTGGCGATCATCGGATTAAAGTTCCGTGAGGTTTTCCGGAAAATAAGGTTGCCGGACTTGTCGCCCTTCCACGCCTTCACGAGCGAAAGTTCGGCCGTGATTCCGGGTTCGAGCACGTATTCCTTGCCGTCGAAAACTTTCGTTTCCTTGCCCTCAGTCAGTTTGGTGCCGAAGCCGGTGCGTGTGTAGAACCCCGGGATCCCAGCGCCACCCGCACGCAATCGCTCCGCGAGCGTGCCCTGGGGAATAAGCTCGAGTTCAAGTTCACCCGACAACACCTGACGCTCGAACTCCTTGTTCTCGCCAACGTATGAGGCCAGGACTTTTTTCACCTGCCGCGTGGTAAGCAGAAATCCCATTCCGAAACCATCGACGCCGGCGTTGTTGCCGACGATAGTCAGGCTCTTCGCGCCGCTGTCGCGCAACGCCGCGATCAGATTTTCCGGAATGCCACACAGCCCGAACCCGCCCGCAGCGATCGTCATGTTGTCGTGAAGCAGGCCGTCAAGCGCGGCGGTCGCGTTAGGATAAACTTTGCTCATGTCGAGGAAATTTGAATCACGATTACACGAATAACATGGACGAATCGCCGCCAAATTGAAATTCGCTCACGCAGTAATTTTGCTGTCATTCCGAGCGAAGTCGAGGAATCCCGATGCAAAACCACCGGCCTCTCCGCATTCTTCGATTCCGGTGCGCTTCGCTCCGAATGACGGGCACGACCGAAACAGCAGGCGGAGCGCCTGCCCTACAATCACGGCTCGCGAAGCCGGCGATCCATACAGTCTATGATTTGCCCCTTTGCCGTGGATCGGCGTCTTTATTTAGTCATGCCAATCTGGACCATTGGGCACTCGACACGAACGATCGATGAATTCACTTGGTTGCTGAAAGAAAACGAGATCAAGTTGCTGGCCGACGTGCGCGCGTGGCCGGGCTCCAAGCGCTATCCGCACTTCAACCAGGACGCGCTGGCGGAATCGTTAAGTGCGCAAGGAATTCGCTACGAACATTTCCCTGAGCTCGGTGGGAAGCGAAAGGCGAAACCCGAGTCGCGCAATAGCGCGTGGCGTAATGCTTCCTTCCGCGGTTATGCCGATTACATGGAGACCGAGCAATTTCAAAAAGGAATCGAGCGACTGGTCGACAGTGCTGCGATCGCAGGCTCAACCGCCATCATGTGCGCGGAAGCAGTCTGGTGGCGTTGCCACCGTTCGCTAATCGCGGATTACCTCAAAGCGCGCGGGGTTGAGATGCTGCACGTTCTCGGCGCACACAAAGTCGAACCGCATCCGTACACACCGGCGGCGCGCATTGTGAACGGCGAATTGAGTTACAGGTAGTGGCGGTTCACCCGAACCGGCCGGGCGATTGCGGTCAATCGCCCCTACCTTCACCGTGGATCAGAGACGCGCCCGAGGAATAAACAGACGCCGCTGGGCACGTGCTGAATAGCATAAACAAATGGGCGATCGACTTTCACTTCGATCGGCGGCGGAGGAGGTGAGTGCAACGCACTGCCTGCCAGCATCGCCGCTGCGGTCGCCGCGGCCGCTTCGGTTCCTTTTTCGTCCACGGCGATAAACGTTTTGTGGAAGATCTGCGAGATGTAGAGGTAATCATCGGGCGTCCGCGGCGCGATCTTATCGAAGTTGGCGCTGCGCTTTGGTTGATCGAATGCGGTCTTCATCCCGAGCGCTTCAAATTGTTTCGCCAAAGTAATCGTCGGTGGCTCGAGTTTAAACTTTGGGAGATACAGATCGATATCGCGCTTTTCGACTTTTGCGCAACTGGCAACGACATCGGCGCTCAGTTTCGATTCGATCCCGCGCAGGCCCTTAATATCGTCAGGAAGAACAACGACGAACTGCAGCTCGTTGCCCGCGTAAGGAAGGGTTACGACAGTGAATCCTTCGTGTCTTGCGTAACCGAGATTCTTATCAGTCTTTCGCATCATCGGAACATTGACAGGTGCGCCGCGAACAAAGAACGGCTGCGACTGCGTCGCGTTTTGAGCAAACTCGCTCGCCCACGGCGCTTTCAGGTAAAGCGCGTTTGCCAGAACGAGTCGAGTTGTCTTATCCAGCGCGCCTCCAGGGATAAGATCGCGAATTCGATCGCGCGTCTGGTCTGCCACCCACTCATTGATGCGCTGCGTGGCCGCCGCGGGATCGGTTGCGAAATCGAGCGGCTCGAATGCACCGCCGAAATTTTGTTTTACCAATGACAGAAACGTCTCGCGAAAATGGTAGCCCTTCTGCGCAAACAGACGGTTCGCGATGTTCAATGTGATCGGTTCGCTTGGGCCGCCGAAATTTTTGGAATTTTTTGCCAGCTCGGCTGTTTTCGCGCTCATTTGGTCGAGCGACTTTTGAAGTGTAGAGAACGAGACGGGCGCATCGCCTCTAGCTGGAAAATGCAGAACACGCGCCATCTCCGTGCGCGTTTCGCCATCGGAACCGGCGAACGTCATAGCCAGCGCGCTATCGATGGAGTAAGGCGAGATGCAGAGGTTTTCGTCACCGGTCGCGAGCTGACGCTGAAGATCAATCCCGAGCTCGTTGGTCGCTTTTGCAGCCAACTCAAAACTCGTCGCACCCTGCGCCATCGTCACAAGTAACACGGCGAAAACGTGTGGAATCAAAGAGGGTTTCATGCGGATGATGAAACACTGAATCGGTCGACGCTGCGACGCCAAACTTCCGGCGAGCGCACGCGGCTCGCGTGCTGCTCATCGCGGCGTCGCGACGGCGAACTTTTATTCATAACGTTTTGAGTCCATTCCTTGTGGGGCACCTTGCATTTCCATTAAGCTGACCGGTTTCTTACGTATTTCGGCGAGGGGGCGAAATGTACACGCGAGGCGCGTGCGCTCCCCCAGACGAAGCGTTGCAGTATGCGATGACCGCTGATTTACTGCGGATTCGCATTCATGCCGGCACAACGAAAGCCAAACTTGATACTGTTTCTTCCGGATCAGCAGCGCGCAGATACGCTTGCCTGCTATGGTGGAGTAAAGGTTCATGCGCCGAACCTCAACAAGCTTGCGTCTGAATCTGTGATTTTCGAGCGCACGTATGTCACGCATCCGGTTTGCACGCCTTCGCGTTCATCGCTTATGACGGGAACGTGGCCACACATCAACGGGTGCACGCATAACAGCGTTCCGCTCGATCGGCGGTTTCGCGTTTTCCCAGAGCTAATGCAAGACCAGGATTATCGCACCGCTTACGTCGGCAAATGGCACCTTGGCGAGGACGGGCCTGTCGGACGCGGATTTCAGCATTGGATTTCCACAGAGGATCACGGGAATTACACAAGGTACCTGATCTCAAAAGGCTTTACGCCGGACAAACCGAACGGACGATTCTCGGAACTAGCCGTCAGTAATCTGCCCATCGAGTTATCGCGACCCAAGTTTCTCGAGAAATACGCGTGCGATTTCATCGAAAAACATCAGCGCGATCCGTTCATTTTGGTCGTGGCATTTGTTGAACCGCATTCTCCGTATAACGGTCCGCTCAACGATGTGAATCCGCTCGAGGAGGTGGAACTCGATTCGACTGCCACGCTTCCCGAAAAGGAAGACATTCCGTTGCGCTACCGTTTGATGCGCGAATGGCAGCAGGCTGAAGCGTTGTTGGACCGCGAGCGGCTGCCGATTCAGTTGTTCTTCGGGATCACACCCGAAGAATACCGCAGCATCAAACAACGTTATCTCGGCCTCGTCACGTTGGTGGATCAAAGCATCGGCGCAATTCTGCGTTGTCTCGAACGGTGTGCCCTAACGGAGCACACGATTGTGGTACACACGAGCGACCACGGCGACAGCTTGGGCGCGCATCATCTCTTCGGCAAAGAGACAATGTTCGAAGAAGCCACGCGCGTTCCATGGCTGATTCGGTTGCCGGGCCAAAGGCGGCAGAAGATGATTTCACGTCCAGTGAGCCACATCGATTTTGTGCCGACACTGCTCGATCTTCTGGGCCAATCAAATCATCCGCAGTGCGCCGGCAAAAGTCTGTTGCCGTTGATCGATGACGGGACCTCTTTGCAAAACAATGTTTTTCTCGAGTGGGCTCCGAACCGGACGAAAGTAAAAAAGGGCAGTAGGCTCGCTCGCCGACGCGTGATCAAGCGCGCTGTCGAAGAATCTACCCGGACGCTCGTTTCTTCCGACGGCTGGAAGCTATGCCTGCGCGATAAGGATTTGGATGAGCTGTACAACTTAAATGAGGATCCATTCGAAACGCGCAATCTTTATGCCGACCCGGAACACGTGGCAGTAGTTTCCCAGTTCACAAACCAGATTTACCGGTGGCAGGACGCGACTAACGACAAACTTAAGTTATGAGCAACAGCGCGCCGCTTCGGATGGACCAAGCGGATCGGGAAGTTCCGCCAAACGAGCAGGGGCGCCTTTCCAGACGCCCCTTTGCATTGTAATTCCGCTGTCGCACCGTCAAGCTCAAGGCTTGATCCACATTGTGGCTGACCTACTAGCGCCTACTGCATATCCCGCGCCAGATTCGAGAGTTACCACAACGCTATAGGCCTGACGGAAGGATGATCCCCTTTGGTCAGGCAACGTTTGCACTTGGATTACTCCGTAGCCGGATTGTCCAATGCGGGTCGGAGACACAAGCAGAATGTAATCAACTCCAGCGATAGCGGTGCCGCTGACCTTGAAGTTAACATACCTTCCCCCGAAGCTGAGTGCAGGCATGGTGTCCAGTGCAGGCTGCATGTCCAGGACGAATGATCCGATGTTCCCACGAATAACATTATCGGTGCTATGGATAGTGATAACCGGGGATTCCGCAGCCTCAGTGCCCGCTGGGGGAGGGGGAAACTTCACAGGGCCCGGCTTCGCGTTGATGATTGGCGCAAGCGCAAACGCAAGCGCGACCAGTGTTATGCATATGTTGTATCGATTTTTCATGTGTTTTATCTTCTTTCTCTGTTAGGCCTTTTGTGAACTCTCGTCATTGGGAACTCATTTCTGGCCGTTCACAGAGGTAGTGCGTAAAAGCTGGCGCGAGGTTACGCGGAAGTTCGCTTCGCGAGGCTGGAAGCGTTAAAGCGTTGAAGCTCTAACGAGTTGAAGCGAAGAGACCGCGGATTCGTAACCGCGGACGGCTCCAGACGCGAAGCCACGCTGCCCCGAAAGGTTCTCCCGGACAGCGTGGCGCGCCGTTCGGGCACCGCTAGTGTGACGCCTGAAATGCAGGTTTAATCCACATTGTGGCTGAGCCAGGTGCTCCCACTCCATATCCCGGGCCGGGTTCCAGGGTTACTATAACGCTGCGCGATTGCCGGGAGGCTATTCCCCTTTGGTCGGGCAACGTTTTTACTAGGATTACTCCGTAGCCGGATTGTCCAACGTAGGCTGGAGACACAAGCAGAACGTAATCAACTCCTGCAATAGCGGTGCCGCTTACCTTGAAGTTTACGTACGTTCCACCGAGCATGCGTGTAGGCTTCATGGCCAGGACGAATGAACCGGTCTGTCCCCGGCTGACATTGTCAGTGCTATGGACAGTGACAAGCGCTGGTGTCGTCGCAAAGATGGGATCAGTGGTTATCGGATCAGGGCCACCTCCAACGCTCTGCACCGCATTGATGACTGGCGCAAGCGCAAACGCAAGCGCAGACACTATGGTTATGAATACCGTGTTGTGATTTTTCATTTTATTACTTCCTCTTTCGTTTTGGCCTTCGGTGAACTCTCGTCATTGAAAACTCATTTCCGGCCGTTCACTGAGGTAATGCGTAAAAGCCGTCGCGAGGTTACGCGGGAGTTCGGTGCGCGGGCTTAAATCGTTAGGCAGTTGAAGCGGGTAGAGTTGCGGGCTTCAAGAGGTTTGCTCGGCCGCTAGACCACGGCGACATAAGCCGGAGGAGCAGTGTCGCGAATTGAAAGGATCTCCCTGATCCGATTTCGCGCGCGATCCCAACCCACATGCGCGGTTCATGTGATTGCAATGGCCTTAGGTTTGTCCGAAATTGGAGCACGCGCCATGACCGACAGGCAGATCTGGCCGCCGTGCAGACGCACGAGCGTTTATAAACAACTCCATGTGCAGCCAAGGCTGTGTGTCGGGATAACAAAACGGCGCCTAATTAGCGTTAGAGGTTTTGTTTTGCCTTCCTGCTTTGGGTTTCGATGTGCTCTCGCCATATCGCGACAGCCGATACAGCCGCGCGTCCAAGCCAGGGAAGGAGAAGCAGAAAAGTTATAATTATCGTTCCACCATCTTGATTGTTCATAGGTTTCGACCATTCCTTTCTGTATTCACTCCCGTACAGCGTAAGATTTAGCGCGAGGTTATGCGGAAACTTCGCTCCGCGAGGTTGGAGCGTTAAAACGTTGAAAGGGAGAGAACGCGCATCCCGATGCACACCCGGTATGGTACGTGCACGAGTCGGCGCAAAGTGTTTGCGTTAGATAAAACGACCTATTCGGCAGGCGCGAGCGGTGCCTCTTACCGCGGCTAATTGTTCGAACGCTACGTCCGCACTACAGAGATCAGATAGCGCAATTCGTCTTCGACATCGCCCGGTATAGCGACGGTATGGGCGATCTCCTCGCGCAATAAGGTTTGGTAACGCTGGCGAAATCGGTAGAACGCTTGTTTGACTGCGTTCTCGGTCATGCCGAATTCGACCGCGACCTGCGCTTGCGACGCACGATCGGGTTCGTCCATGAGCATTTTCTTCATGTGATCAAAGAAGCACAGATTCCCAGCGCTTCGATACTCCTCGCGCAGTCGCGTCATCACGTGCTCCAATACCGTGAACGCCCAACGCCGTTCGTAGATTTGGTCGGCCGTGAGTCGATCGTAGCGTTCGGCCTCGATGCGCTCTCCCTCCTGAACGTCGTCGAATGGAATCAAGCGTTGT
>DASXYB010000142.1:0-5006 GCA_036502745.1 Candidatus Udaeobacter sp. | reverse complement strand
CGCGCCATCACGACCAGCACGCCGGCTTTCACGCCGTTAGTGCACCAAAGTTTTTCGCCGTTCAGAATGAACTCGGATCCGTCTTGGCTTGGCTCAGCTTTCAAGCTTAGTGTCGCCGGGTCGGATCCTGCATGGACTTCCGTCAGCGCGAACGCCGAAATTTCGCCGCCAGCGACGCGAGGAAGATATTTTTGTTTCTGTTCTTCGGTGCCAAATAAAAGCAACGGCTGCGCAACGCCGATCGATTGATGTGCAGACACAAGCGCGGCGACGTTTCCATCCCAACTCCCGAGCAACACTGCCGCGCGTCCATAATTCGATTGCGACAACCCCAGCCCGCCGTATTTCTTCGGCACCTTGATGCCAAATGCGCCGATTTCCGCGAGGCCTTTGAAATTCTCCGGCGGAATTTCACCGGTGCGATCGATCTCATCGGCATCGACGTGTTCGCGCAGATAACTTTCAAGCTTGCGCAAAAACTCCTCGCCTGCGGCGCGATCTTCGGCGGTCTGTGCCGGGTACGGATGGATTCGATTAAAATCGTAACGTCCAACGAACAAGTTGCTGGCGAAACTGCCGCGGTCCTCCAGCGGATCGCGCGCGGCCTCGGCGAGCTCTAGCGCCTCACGCTGACCTTTGCCCATCTTCGACGTGTCGATGACGGCAGCAGGCGTCGGCTTCTCGGGCTTCGCGCTCGTTTCCTCAGCGATTTGTTTTTCGGGTGCTTCCAGCGGCGATTTCATAGGAGCACAGGCGTCCCGCCTGTGGGGACACCGGGCATCTTGCCTGGTGTCTGGACTTTTTGGAAAGCTGAAATTGGCAGGCGAGAGGCCCGCCTGCCCCACAGGCAAGATGCCTGTGCTACGTCACTCCTCATAAAATTTTGTTCCATCACGCGCATGTTTCTTCAATATTTCGCATGGAGTAAATTTCTTTTCAGTTCCGGCCAGCCGTTCCAATTCCTCGACAGTTCTCTTTATTCCAAAGTGTTCCGCAAACCGCAAGGGCCCGCCGCGGAACGGCGCAAAACCCGTTCCTAAAATCATTCCGTAATCCGCATCCTCGGGAGAATCGACGACTCGCTCTTCGATGCAGCGTGCAGCCTCATTCACCATTAAAAAAATGAGCCGGTGAGTCAGCTCTTCATTTGTAGCTGGCGGCGATGAGGCCGGCTGGGTTTTCGTGCTGCTTTCGCCGCTGCCGGGGTCAGCGCCCCCGGCTACAGCGGGGCGCCCCGAATGTGTCAACGCCTCGTTAGGCGTCTGCGCTTTGCCTTCATATTTGTAAAAACCTGCGCCTGTTTTGCGTCCTAACATCTGCTGGTCGCGCAGCCAGAGGAGGATATTGGGGACGTGATCGCGTTGTCCATACGCCTTCTCGAGTGTGTTGCCGATATCGATTGTAATGTCGACGCCGATTTCATCGATCAATCGCAGCGGGCCCATCGGCATCCCCCATTCCATCAGTGCGCGATCGATTCGCTCCGCCTCCATGCCGCTCTCAACCAGCTCGGCAGCATCGAGCAAGTACGGAAACAAAACGCGATTCACCAGGAAGCCAGGACTATCTCGCACGACGACCGGCAGTTTTCCGATCTGCCGTACAAAAGCCAGGCTCCGGTCGCGCGTTTCGTCGGATGTCTGCTTCGCAATAACAACTTCCACCAGTTTCATCCGGCTCACCGGATTAAAGAAATGCAGTCCGATCACGTGCTCAGGCGAAACGGTCACTTCGGCGAGTTGGCTGACTGCAAGAGCTGAGGTGTTTGTTGCCACGATGGTTTTCGGCCCGGCTTCCATCGCCAGCTCACGGAAAACTTCTTTCTTGATCTCCATTTTCTCAGAAGTCGCTTCGATCACGAATTGCACATCCCGCAACTCCATGGGCGCGGTGGAACCACAAATCCGAGCGCGACCCTGTTTCGCCTTTTCCTCGGTCATCAAACCGCGTTTCACAGCGTCGCCGTAGATTTTTTCGACGTTGGCCAACCCGCGATCAATCTGTTCGCGCGCCACGTCGCGCAGGATCACGGTGACACCACGGGAGCTGAGCCATTGCGCGATGCCTGAGCCCATCACCCCGGCGCCAATCACCGCGGCATGCACGATTTTTTCAGCCGACGTGCGCGATATTCCCTTCTTGTATTTCTCCGCAAGAAAGAAATTCCGAATGAGGTTTTGAGTCGACTCCGTTTTGCCAAGCTCCACAATCTCGTCCAGCTCCAGGCGCAACGATTCATCGGGCGAAATCGATTGAGTCTTATTGATGATTTCGTACGCACGCGCGACCGCAGGATTTCCGGTCGCCGAGGTAGGGACGCGGCGCTGCGGCGTCCCGTCATCGCGGCGCGATGACGCTACCATTTTGCGTTTGTCCGCGCGCAGCTTTTCACGTGCGCGATCGAGAAGTTGATCCGGCGACGCAATTTCATCGACCAGTCCGATTTTCAAAGCTTCCTCAGCGGAATAAAGTTTGGCTTTCAAAATCACTTCCGCTGCCTTTTCAGCACCGATCAATCGCGGCAATCGCGTGCACCCGCCCCACGCAGGAATAAGGCCCAAGCCCGTTTCGGGTAAACCGATCCGCGTTGCCGGAGCATCTGATGCGACGCGATAATCGCAGGCGAGCGCCACTTCGTAGCCGCCGCCGGCCGACGCGCCGTGGATGGCGGCAACCGTTGGAATTTTAAGATCGGCCAGTCGATTGAAAACCTGTTGCCCGGGCTCAATAAATCTGCGCAGCTCGCCGGTTTTTGCTGCTTGTAACAGCGTCTTCAAATCCGCGCCCGCGACGAAAATGGATTTCTTTGCCGACGCGATGATCAGACCGCGCAGCGAAGCGTCTTTTTCCACAGCATCGAGGTGTTCATCCAACTGATCGAGAGTAGCGGCGTCGAAAACGTTCGCGCCGGAGTGGGGCCGATCGAACGTGAGCACGCAAATGTGATCGTCACCGGTCTCGCGTCGAATCATTGGAGCTGCAGCAACTGTGGGCATTATCCCCATTTTGGAACGTTTCGGAAAAATGCCAAGTGCTGAAGACCAGAGTTGAGTGCGACGCGGTCAGCTTTTGTAACGTTTTGAAGAAGGCTTGGGGAGGCGTTGCTTTGGCCAACTGCGAGTGTTAGAAACGCCACGTGGTCGGCAAGATTTTAGAACCAGAAATCAGGAGCATGATCGAAGCCCGCAATTTCGCGGCGCTACGTGAAGTGTTTCGTGAATGGCCACCCGCTGATGTCGCCGAAGTGATTCTGGATCTGCCAGAAGACGAACAAGTCATCATCTTTCGGGTGTTGCCCCACGATCTGGCAGCGGATGTTTTTGAATATCTCGATTTCGACGCGCAAGAGCAGTTACTGCGCGCTATGGCGCACGAGCAGGTCGTCGGCATTCTAAACGAGATGGCGCCGGACGATCGGACGGCGCTGCTGGAGGAATTGCCCAGCGCGGCGGCGCGGCAGTTGATTCGGTTGCTAACACCGGAGGAACGTCGCATTGCCACGGCACTGCTCGGTTACCCCGAAGACAGCGTGGGCCGTTTGATGACGCCGGATTTCATTGCTGTGCACGAGCATTGGACCGTGCAGCAAGTGCTCGATTACGTGCGCGAACATGGCCGCGATAGCGAGACGCTAAACTTTGTTTACGTCGTCGATGACCGCGGAAAATTGATTGACGACGTGCGCATGCGCGAGTTCCTGCTCAGGCCGCTGACGGCGAAAGTGAGCGAGATTCGCGATCAGACTTTCGGCGCGTTGAATGTGACTGATTCGCAGCAGGACGCATTGAATGTTTTCCGCAAGTACGATCGCGCTGCTCTGCCAGTAGTCGATTCAAACGGCGTAGTAGTCGGGATCGTTACAGCCGACGACATGCTAGACGTTGCCGAGGAAGAAGCGACCGAGGACATCCAAAAATTCGGTGGAATGGAAGCACTGGATGAACCGTACATGCGCATTCCGCTCTGGCGTATGGTGCGTAAGCGCGCCGGGTGGCTCATCATTTTGTTTCTCGGTGAAATGTTGACCGCGACCGCAATGGCGAGTTACCAGGAGGAACTTGCAAAGGCGCTTGTGCTCGCGTTGTTCCTCCCGCTCATCGTTTCAAGCGGCGGCAACTCTGGATCACAAGCTTCCACTTTGATGATTCGCGCGATGGCATTAGGCGAAGTGACTTTGCGCGATTGGTGGCGAGTGATGAGTCGGGAAGTGCAGGCTGGCCTGTCGTTAGGCCTGATTCTGGGAGCGATCGGCGTTATTCGTGTAGCCATATGGGCCATCATTGGCGAACAATATCTGCATCGACAGCCGTACGGCCCGCATTGGCCACTCGTCGCCATGACCGTCGGAATTTCGCTCGTCGGTGTCGTGATTTGGGGAACGCTTTCTGGTTCCATGCTTCCCTTTCTTCTGCGCAGAATCGGCGCCGATCCGGCAACTTCGTCTGCGCCATTCGTTGCGACTTTGGTCGATGTAACAGGACTAGTTATTTATTTCAGTATCGCGCTGGTGATTATGCGCGGTGTGATGCTCTAGGCGGTTGCACGCTGTAGTGTCCGCCTGTCCTCAGCGGATTGGTTTCCTCTGTTGTACCGGACTAACGCGGACGTGGCTTAGTTAGCCAGCTCTTGAATTACTTTCTCCATACCGCTCACCACTAACGCGAAACGATCGTAATCCAGTTTGTCGGGCGTATCGTTCGACGAGTGATAGTACGGATAACGAAACGGCGCGGTGTCGGTAACCATAATAGCGGGATAACCATGCTGCCAGAATGACCATTGGTCCGACCAACTCACGCCAGGGATGAACGCGGGAAGCGACGCGCCTTCAGATGGAATCTTCGCGTGTTCGCGGAACACCGCGATAACGCGACGTAGCAACGCGCGTGAATGAACGTTACTAACGAAGCCGATGAAATTGCCGGCGTTCGGATAGAACAAGCCCAAACCCGGCGAGGGATACGTTTGTGAGTTCGGCGCATCGGAAAAGTAACCTATTGTCTCCA
>DASXYB010000141.1:0-8635 GCA_036502745.1 Candidatus Udaeobacter sp. | reverse complement strand
GATCTCGCTGATCGGCGCAGCCTTCCTGATGCTGATCTTCGGCTTCAGCATTAACTTACTCACACTGCTGGCGATCGTGCTTTCAGTGGGATTGGTGGTGGATGATGCGATCGTTGTCGTGGAAAATGTGGAGCGGCATCTTCAGGAAGGGCTCTCGCCATTTGACGCTGCGATCAAGGGCGCGCGGGAGCTATTCGGGCCGATCATCGCGATGACGATTACCCTGGCGGCCGTTTACACGCCGATCGCGTTACAGGGTGGACTAACCGGCGCGTTGTTCCGCGAATTTGCGCTCACACTAGCGGGTGCAGTTTTCATTTCCGGTATCGTTGCCCTCGTTCTTTCACCGATGATGTCGGCGTATTTATTGCCGCCTCACCACGTTGAACACGGCTTCAAAGGCTGGGTTGATCGCACGTTTGATCGTCTCCGCGATTGGTATGGGAACCATCTGGACCGCACGTTGCAGGCCCGTCCTGCTGTTTACATTGTTTGGGCCGGGATATCGTTGCTCGCGGGTCTGATGTTTCTCGCAATTCCGAAGGTAGCGACGAAGGAACTCGCGCCGAAGGAAGATCAGGGCGTGATCTTTGGCGTCATTACCGCGCCCGCCAACGCAACCATTGATGACACGATTCGATATGCCGACGCAGCTGGGAAAGTGTTTCACGACATTCCCGATACTCGTTTCACATTTCAGATTACAAATCCAAGCAGCGGGTTTGGCGGAATGGTGTTGAAACCGTGGGGTGTGCGCAAAACGCCGACGCAAGATTATCTACCCGTTGTTCAGCAGAAGTTGTCTGCCATCCCGGCGATTCAAATGTTTCCGATTATGCCGGAAGCATTGCCAGGTTCGGACAATTTTCCGGTGAGCTTTATCATCGCGTCCACGGCAGACCAGGAACGAATCCTTGAATTCGCAAAGGACATTTTCCAAAAAGCGATGCAGGCGCACGTGTTTCAGTTCGGCGATATCGACACGAAAATCGACCAGCCTCAGGCGCGGATCGTTATCGATCATGACAAGGTCTCGTCCATGGGACTGGATATGCAGAAAGTCGGCGCCGATCTTTCTGCCAGCATCGGCGGAAATTACGTCAACTGGTTCAACATGGAAGGCCTCAGCTACAAAGTGATACCGCAGATCAAACGCGTGGACCGGTTGAATCCTGAACAGTTGGACCAAATCTACGTCAGCGGGCCTAACAACCAGTTGATTCCGCTGAACACGATCGCGCACACCGAGCATACAACCGTCGCGCGATCGCTCAATCGCATGCAGCAACTGAATGCCGTCACTATCAGCGGGGTTCCAGCCGGTTCGGTCGATGCCACGCTCAAGTTCCTTGAGGACGAGGCGCACCGGGTTCTGCCGCCTGGGTATGTGATCGACTATACCGGCGGCTCACGTCAATTGAGGCACGAAGGAAACACCTTTTTCGGAGTCTTTATGCTGGCTGTTCTGCTGATTTTCCTCGTGCTCGCAGCGCAGTTTAACAGTTTCCGAGATCCATTAATCATCCTGCTCGGTTCGGTCCCGCTGGCGTTGTTCGGCGCGGCTGTGTTCATGTTTTTGAAGATGCCATTTGGAAAGTTTTTCACCGACGCCTGGACTACGTCATTCAATATTTATTCTCAAGTAGGGCTGGTTACACTGGTCGGTCTCGTCTCCAAGAATGGCATTCTGATCGTGCAGTTCGCGAACGAGCTTCAGCGCAAAGGACTGGCGAAACTCGAAGCTGTGGCACAAGCCTCGCGAATTCGTTTGCGCCCGATTTTGATGACGAGCGTCGCGACTGTTGCCGGTCACTTCCCACTCACAATGGTGACTGGCGCCGGTGCCGCTGCGAGAAATTCAATCGGTCTCGTTCTCGTCGGCGGACTGACCATCGGAACGATCTTCACTCTGTTTATCGTTCCATCGCTCTACATGCTCCTCGCCAGAGAGCATCACGAAAAATCTTTGATGGATGTCGGCTGGGACGATACGCCTGAGGACGTCGATCTGACGCCTGAAATGGCCCCCGCTCTCGCACCAGATGGTAACGGGAACGGCTGGAAAAAATAGGTGCCTAATAGCAACGCGACTCGTTGCGTGGCAGCATGACAATCAATAGCGTACCCGAACCAGGTACAATCCTTCGGCGGCTGCGGTGAAACGCGCAGATCCATTTTTGCCGAAGTGCAGTCGCGAAGCGATTTCGTCAATCCCCGTTTTGCCGAGCGCACATTGAACCAGTGCGCCCACCATAAGACGAACCATCTTGTAGAGAAAACCGTCCCCATCGAACTCGATCGTGACGCACGGACCTTTTTGGTAGACGCGCACCGAATTGATCGTGCGGATCGTGCACGCTTCGAGCTTTCCGCGATTGGCTGCGAAAGACGCGAAATCATGAGTTCCGACGAAATGTTTTGCCGCTGATTGCAAAATCTTTAAATCGAGTGGCTGCGGGATGTGCCAGGCACGACGATTCTCGAACGGAGGCAAAATAGGCGCCGTCCAGATTCTGTAGCGGTAAATTTTTCCTTGTGCTGAAAGACGCGCGTGAAAATCCTTCGACACATATCGACAGCGAAGCACGCGAATCGCGCAAGGCAGTAACCCATTGAGCGCCTTGATCCAACGGTCAGTCGGCAAAACTTTTACTAGGTCGACATGTGCACATTGTGCGAGAGCGTGAACACCGGCGTCCGTTCGTCCCGCGCCATGAACGCGTACGATCGCGCCAGTCACGCGCTCAAAGGCGCGCTCGAGATGATCCTGCACGGTATTGCGATGAGATTGGCTTTGCCAGCCGGCGAACGGCACGCCGTCATACGCGATGATGAGTTTTAGTCTGCGCGACATGCCTATGTCGTGCCGATTGACGATCGGTAGTAAAGCTTACAGATCACTGATCGCTAATCACAATTCGCCTGGCGCATTCTCCTGCGCGCGACTGTCGAGATAGCTTTGCAAAATCATTTGCGCCGCCACCTGATCCACGTAGCCGCGGGTGTCCCGAGTTTTCTTCCCGGCGTCACGCAACGCTCGGTGAGCTGCGACTGTTGTGAGTCGTTCATCCCATGTGACAATCGGGCAGGGGAGAATCGCGCGCAGCTTTTCAACAAAAGCGAGAACCTCAGTCGCAGCAGTACCTATCTGCCCATTCATCTGACGCGGAATTCCAGCCACGACACGACCTACGTTCTTTTCACGAACAATTTCCGCCAGGCGCGCTGCCGGTTGTTGGTTTGCTGAGATCGTCTCGAGCGGATGTGCCAGTAACTGAAGCTCATCAGAAATCGCCACGCCGATCCGCGCCCGCCCAAAATCCAGAGCCAGAATTCGATTCATATCTTTGGTAGGGCGCGATCGCCGGGTGCGCAGCGTCCAATCATCATTGCAGTTCCGGCGGAAGTTTGCCGATCAGATCTTTTATCCGTTCCGCTTCGTGCCGATGACAAACCAAAAGAGCGTCTGGCGTACGGACGACGATCAAATCATGTACCCCGACTAACGCGATCGTTGTTCCATTTTCCTCAAAAACGATGTTGTTAGTGGAATCGATCGTTGTAATTGCGCGGTTCGCGGCATTCCCGCTTTTGTCCTTTTCGAAATAGTTCGCGACCGCCTGCCAGCTTCCGATGTCGTCCCAATCGAAGCCGGCCTCAACGACGAGAACACGGTCGGCCTTCTCCATGATCGCGTAATCGAACGAGATCCGCGGCAGTCTGCTGAAGCGCTCACGCAAAGCTGTCTCGAAATTTCCCTGTGCGCGTAGTTGTGAAAGGAAATCAGCCAGCTCCGGCGCATGACGGTTAAATTCGCGAAGCATCGTGGGCACAGACCATACGAACATCCCGGCGTTCCAACGAAAATTCCCCCTGCGGATAAACGAGTCCGCCAGATCAGGATTTGGTTTTTCACGAAAACGCACGACGCGATGAATTGCGTCGTTGTCGGGACGTTTGCGCAAACGTACCGGCTTGCCGTGCTCTATGTAACCGAATCCGGGACACGCCCACGTCGGTTTGATGCCGATGGTGACAAGCTCGCTTGTCTCGTCAGCCGCATCTCCGGCAAGCGCAAGTGTTTCCTGAAACGCTGCGCGATTTGTAATGACGTGATCGGCGGGCAGGACAACCATGGTGGCTGCATGATCCCGCAACGCTACCCAGCCGGTCCCGAGCGCGATCGCCGCCGCAGTGTCGCGTTTGGCTGGCTCGGCTAAAATGTTCTCGTTTGGAAAATTTCCAAGCAACTTTCGAACTGCGCTTTCCTGTTCTGTGTTCGTGAGGATCAGAGTGCGTTCGGGTGGAATGAGGCCGTCGAGCCGCGCCAGAGTTTCTTCCAGCAAGGTTTTGTTGGAGACCAGGCTTAGCAGTTGTTTCGGACGCGCCCGTCTGCTCAACGGCCAAAAACGTTGGCCGCTGCCGCCGGCGAGGATGAGCGCGTACATCGAATCAGGCATGTCAGTACGAGGAGAATTGCATCGCGAAATTGCCGTTTCTTTTTAGAAAACGCGACGTATATGGTAGGCGATGTCTTCCCTCATATCCATTTCAAAAAGCGCTGAAGACCTACCGGTTGCGCCGTTACTCACCGTTACGCGGACGGCAATCGGATTAGGTTTGGGATTGTTGATCGCGGACAAAATTAGGCCTTCGCTGCGTCAGGCGACTGCGCTCACGCTGATGGCAATCGGCGCGTTGGCCGCGGCGCCGTGGTTGGTAAAAATCACAATCGGTCAGATCAATCGTCCTGAGTCCGAATGGGGCAGCCGCGCCCGGTTGCGTTCCATTCGCGATGATTCCGGCTACACCTCAGACAACGACATTTATTAGCAGGTTTGTAGGCGGACGAACGATCTCGATCGGACACTTCACGGCCTAACGAAACCGTATCAATAATGTCGGCTCCAACTGTTGTGCAGCGACGTTGTTGAGCTGCAGTTGTACGCTCACGTGTAGTCGCCCGGCGCGCGTTCAAAGAAATGCTTCAGTAATCGAGTCGGTCAGCGCTTTACCTTTTTGCGTCAAAATGAAATTTCCGTTCGATTGTCGGAGTAAACCCAGTGCGACCAGCTCATCAGTCTCGCTGCCGAAATTTTCCAACTCTCCCGCAGAAACTCCGTCGCGTGTGCGAAGAGAAAGCGCGATTCGCTCGGTCCGTTTCATTTCATCCGTGAGAGTCTCGCTCGATTCACGCGGAGATTGGCCTGCAAGCGCGCGATCGATGTACGCGCGATAATCGCAGACATTTTGCCACCGCTGCGACCCAACAGTCGAAACTGCACTCGGTCCGATTCCCACATAATCTTCGCCGAGCCAGTACGCGCGATTATGCACTGATTCAAAACCAATACGCGCATAATTCGAGATTTCGTAATGCTGGTAACCGGCATCCTCCAGCATCGTCATTGTGATTTCGAAAAATTCCGCGTCCTCATCCGTATCCTGTCGAAATTCGCCGCGTGCGTAGCGCAGAAAAAATTCCGTGTCCTCTTCATACGTCAGGCAATAAGTCGAAATATGTTCGGGTTGGAGAGCAATCGTTTTCTCCAGGGTCGCGCGCCATTGAGCAACTGTTTGACCTGGTAATCCGAACATCAGATCGACGTTGATGTTTCCGAAACCTGCGTCGCGCAAAATCCGAAAAGACTCTTCGGCCTGTGCCGCGTTGTGCTCGCGTCCGAGCAATTTCAACAGTTGCTCGTCCCATGACTGCACGCCCAGGCTAATCCGGTTGACTCCAAATTTTTTCAAAAGCGCTGCCTTTCGCGCGGAGACGCTTCCGGGATTTGCTTCAGTCGTCCATTCCATCAATTTCGATAATTCGAGCGTTTCTTGGAATCCGCGGAGCAAAAATTCGAGTTGCGCAGTATTAAGCGCCGTAGGCGTACCGCCGCCGAAATAGATAGTCGATGGAATAAGGCGGCACACCTGGCAGTCGCGCGCTACCAGTTCCTGCAAGAGCGCCTCACAAAATCGCGAGGTCTGCGAGCGATCCAGCAAATCTTTGTAAAACGCACAGTACGGACAAATCCGCGCGCAAAACGGGATGTGAACGTAAATGTGGCGAACTCGTGGAGGCTTTTCGTACCTGAGTTGTAACACGTCTGCCTCAGACGCAGTGTCTTCGGCGGACGTTTCGTAGAAGCGCGCTAAAGGCTTCGACGATGTGACCCCGCAGTTGTGATTCACGCGGTTACCCATAAAATCGGTCTGCCATCGACACTGCCATGCTGATTCGAAACGTAGCTCTCGTTTTGCTTTATGCCATCTCCTCCGGGATGGTGCAAGGCCAGCAGGCCGCGCCGACGCCTTCGATTGTGTACGCAGTGCGCAATCCTGATTCAATCAAGCAGTACAAAACGAATCCGCATGTAGTGCGCGAGATGGTCAATCGTCTCGTGATGGCTGTGACCGGGCAGTCTGACGTGGCAAAAGCATGGGGATCGCTGGTGTCTCCAGGAGAGCGCATCGGCATTAAGATTTCGGCAGCCGGTGGCGAGCTTTTCACAACGCATCATGACATCGTGAACGCAATCCTGGATGGTCTTGCCGCGGCAGGTCATCCTCGCAGTAGCATCATCGTTTGGGACCGCTCCCTCGGCGGAATTAAGGAGGCCGGCTATAAGCCAGTAATTGATGGCTACCAGGTGAAAGCAATCGCGCCTCACGACGGATATGACGCGAAAGCAACGCAAACTGCTCCTTTAGCGGGGAAACTGGTGTGGGGCGATTTTGATTATGTCGGCGACACAGGAAAAATGCCGATTTTCGTGGATGCGGACGCTACGAGCAACGTGAGCCATTTTTCAAAGATAATTTCCAGCGACGTGGACAAAGTTATCAACGTGCCTGTGATGAGCGTCAGTGAAAGGAATGGCATCGCGGGTTGCATTTATAACATGACTATCCCCGACATTGATAACTGGCGCCGATTTGCGCAGGGCTCGCGGTTCGGTGCCGGAAGTCTCGCCGAAATTTATTCCAATCCGCTCATCGCAAAAAAGGTCGTATTGAATTTGATGGACGGCCTTATTGCGCAATATGCCGGTGGTCCGCAACCGCAGCCCAACTACGCGGTGCACCATGGAACTCTGTATGCCAGCAAGGATCCGGTGGCGCTGGATGCCATCGCATTGAAACGATTGGAAGAATGGCGGAAGCGCGGGAGTCTTCCTCCTGTCGGTCCAGTGGCAGCGTACATCGATGTTGCCAGCCAACTCGGGCTCGGTAACTCCGCTACCAATCGGATAGAGGTAAAAAATATTGGACGCTGACATTCTGCGCTCTGTCTCGCGCTCGTTTTACCTGTCGATCCGATTTTTACCGGCACAACTACGCGAGCCAATTGCGCTGGCATATCTGCTGGCGCGAGCAACCGACACCGTTGCCGATACGGCACAAATCTCCGGAAGCGTGCGAACCCAAGCTTTGAAACTCCTTTCCAATGGGATTCACGGCACGGCTTCCCCTGCTGTCGTTGTGGAGCTTATTGCATCGTTTGTTTCACTGCAGGAGAACGTGAGCGAACGACAACTCCTGCAATCACTACCGGACTGCCTCGCTTCTCTTGCAGCAATGGAGGACGCAGACAGAAACGATATTCGCGTTGTGCTCGAAAAGATTACGCGCGGCCAAATGCTCGACCTGCAACGCTTCGATAATCCGCAGGAGATCCGCGCGCTAAGTACGGCTGCGGATCTAAACGAATACACTTATTTGGTTGCCGGCTGTGTCGGCGAATTTTGGACGCGGCTCTGTTTTCGGCACGTGCACCAATTCTCAAGCCGGATTGAGGATGAGATGCTTGCGCTGGGAAAGCGCTACGGGATGGCGCTTCAACTGATCAATGTGTTGCGCGATGCCGGCTCGGATCTTCGCGCGGGCAGATGTTATTTTCCCGAACACGAATTAACCGCGGCCCACTTGATTCCCTCGCAGATCCTTTGCGAACCGGAGCGGTTCCAGCCGATCTACCGAACATGGCTGGACAACGCTAGAACAGGTCTTACCTCCGGAATGGAATATTCGCGTGCGATCAAAAATCGTCGTGTGCGCGCTGCCACCGTGTTGCCGGCATTAATCGGCGCGCGCACACTCGCGCTTTTGCATGCGTCCGGTCCCACAGCTTTGCAGCGCATAGTGAAAGTCCCGCGTCGCGAAGTCCGCGCGATGATTTTGTCGTTAGGTATTGCGCTCGCGTCTCGGAAGCGAATCGATGCGATGTTTGATCGCGCGAAATTGTAATCGTCGCGCCTATGCGTCACGCGTCCACCCATCGCGTTTCGCACAGCCAGGCGGCTATAGGAAATAATTCCGCTGTCGCTCGGTAATGGGTAGCTCGAGCCGTTCCATGACTTGGAGCATGTCTTCCCAGACTTTGCGTTTTTCGGAAGGCGCCTGGTTTCGCAGCAAGTACGCGGGGTGATACGTGATCATCAGCGGAATGCTGTTGTAAGTATGCCAGCGGCCACGCAATTCGCGCATTGCCGCTCGGGTCCCCAGCAACCCTTCGACAGCCACCGCGCCCAGCGCGACCAACACACTTGGCTGAATGACCTCTATCTGTTCCAGGAGATATGGCCGGCACGTTTGCATCTCCGTTGGTGTGGGCGGGCGATTCCCAAAACTGCCT
>DASXYB010000140.1:0-4095 GCA_036502745.1 Candidatus Udaeobacter sp. | reverse complement strand
GTACGTTCCAGGACGTCCATACGACTTTGGTCCAATAGCAATGGAACGCTGATGTTGGTCATCTCGATCTAGCGCAAATGCCCAGAACGGAACACCGCGCGGCTAAGACCAAATGAAGCGTTTTGTGCCCAAATACCTCGACCCGGCGAGCCGTTTAGGCGAAATCCTTTTTGGTTTGATTATGGTTTTGACCGTGACGCTGACTGCCGGATTGACGGTGGCTGAAGGGCGGGCCGGAGTTCGTCAGCTTCTGCTGGCTGCCATCGGCTGCAATCTGGCCTGGGGGATTATTGATGGGGTTATGTACATCATGAATTGTCTAACCGAACGTAGCGGCAAAGTCCGACTGATCGAGGCGGTTCAACGTGCTCGCGACACGCGCGCAGCTCTTGATGTCATCCGCAATGAAATTGAGCCAGATCTTCAATCGCTGTTGGATCCCGAGGAGCGCGAAGCTTTCAGCCAGTCCATTCTTAATCACGTAGCCAAGGCGCAGATCACGAGCACAAGAACGCCGGTGGCGAAAGACGATTTTTACGGCGCGCTCGCCTGCTTTTGGCTGGTCTTCGTTTCCTGCCTGCCAGCCGCAATTCCATTTCTCATTTTTTCCCAGCCGCATTTCTCGCTGCGCGTCTCTAATTTTCTCCTGATCGCGCTTCTGTTCTTGGTTGGCCAAAAATGGGCCCAATACGCTGGAACTAATCGTTTGGTTACGGGATCGGCGATGGTGGCGATCGGCCTGGTGCTCGTCGGTGTCGCGATTCTGCTCGGAGGTTAAGAATGAATCTCCATTGCGCAGTCTTGGCGGCCGCTCTGGCTTCCATGGTTTCCGTCTCGTTAGGTGCAACACAGACCGATGTTCCGCCGGAGGTTGCTGACCAAACAGCGGAAAGCGAATGGGAATGCTCATTCTCCACTTCCACGTACCTTGTTCAGAATGGCCGTGACTATGCTAACCCAAACCTTATCGCGGATCGCGACTGGCTGCACCTCGAAGCGCGCTACAATTACGAAGCAATCAAAACAGGGTCCCTTTGGTTAGGCTATAATTTCAGTGTTGGAAAGAAGCTGGCGCTTGAAGCAACACCCATGCTTGGCGGGGTGTTCGGAGACATCACCGGTATCGCGCCGGGCTATAACGTGTCGCTTAGCTATGAGCAGATCGAGTTCTTTACTCAAGGCGAGTATTTCTTCGATGCTGGAACTCGTTCTGGAAATTTTTTCTATAGCTGGTCGGAGCTTAGCTACGCACCTGTTACCTGGTTTCGTGCCGGAATAGTAATTGACCGGACCAAAGCGCTGGGGAGCAACTTCGAGGTGCGACGCGGTCCACTGGTTGGATTCAGGTACAAAAAGATCGATTTTACGACTTATTGGCTTAGTCCTGGTTCTTTAGATTCAACGTTCATTTTTGCCGTAGCCCTAAATTTTTGATCGATGTCGCTGATTACGATTTTCCTTAGCGACTCTGTTTCTCTGCAATCGGGGTTCGGTGTAGGGCTAAGGTCCAATATCCTATCACGGCGTTCGGCGACACATTGGAAGCCGCCAGCAACGGTTTGATCATGGACGTGACAGGCTTCATCAAGGAACGGGTCGATCTTTTCAAAGAATTCACCACAGAACGCATCAAAGAACTGGTAGATGGGTCACTGGTCCGATCGTTTGAGACTAACGAAGCGATCGCTCATCAGGGCGCCGAAGCTACTCACTTCGGAGTAGTATTGAGCGGTACCGTAGGCGCCTCAGCGGTGAGCGATGGCACGCGTCAACCACTCGGCCAGTTGAAAGCTGGTGATACATTCGGCGAAGCAGCGTTGATGACAGGCAATCCATTGCTCGCAGATTTCATCGCCGAGTCACAGTGCGAAGCCTTGCTCATTCCTGTATCGCTCTTTCAATCAGTAATTGTCGCTGAGCCAACCGCCGTGCGGCACATTTCGCGGATCATCGCCGACCGCACAAGAATGCTCGCGGCCGATCCGGCGAAGACCAAGGCTGCGCTTCAACAGAGTAACGATCCGTACGGACTCAAGCTTCAAGGCGAAAGACCCGAAAAGATTCTGGTTATTAATGTCGGTTCGTCTTCGCTGAAGTATTCCTTTTACGACACTACTGACGAGTCGTGTCACGCCAAAGGTGTTGTTGAACGCATCGGCCTTACCAGCACTCGTCTGAAGCATCGTGGACCGACGGGTGAACTAAAGCGCGATCTGGAAAAAGGCGATGACGCGGCTGCTTTCAAGGCGATGATTGCGGAGCTCACGTCGAAGGACACAGGAGTTATCAGCAGCGCCAGTGAAGTGAGTGTCGTGGCACATCGCGTTGTTCATGGCGGCGAGAAATTCACTGAAGCCACTCTCCTTACCGATGAGCTCCTTGGGGAAATGGAAAAACTTAATCCGCTGGCGCCGCTGCATAATCCAGTGATCGTCGCAGGCATTCGCGAGATGCGGAAGCTGTTCCCCGCTGTGCCGCATGTGGGCGTGTTCGATACTGCGTTTCACCACACGTTGCCGACATACGCATTTCTGTATGCATTGCCATACGAGTTGTACGAGAAAAAAGCAGTGCGCCGCTATGGTTTTCATGGGACATCGCACAACTACGTTGCATTGCGGGCCGCAGAATTCTTGAAGAGAAAGCCTAACGAGTTGCGCGTTGTAAGCTGTCACCTTGGCAATGGAGCATCCATGTGTGCCGTAGATCACGGGCGTTCGGTGGATACAACAATGGGTTTCACCCCCTTGGAAGGCCTCATCATGGGCACTCGCTGCGGCGACCTTGATCCGGGCGTGCTCGCGTTCCTTGAACGAGAGGACAAACTCTCCGCATCGAAGAGTGAAGATTTATTGAACAAGAAAAGCGGATTGCTTGGGTTGTCGGGCGTTTCGAGCGATATGCGCGAAGTTCTTCGAGCCGCCGATCAAGGTCATCAACGCGCTTTGATCGCGCTCAAAGCCTACTGCTATCGCGTACGAAAGTACCTGGGCGCTTACGTCGCGTCCATGGGCGGCATCGATACAGTGATTTTCACAGGCGGTGTCGGCCAGGGAAGCGCAGTGATTCGGGCCCTGGCGTTGCAGGGACTGGAGTGCATGGGCATTACGCTTGACGGTAAACGCAACCGCGACGCCAGCGGTGATGAAGTGACCTGCATTTCTACCGAAGAGTCAAAAGTAGCAGTGCTTGTCGTGCCCACGGACGAAGAACGCATGATGGCACGCGAAGCGTTGCGCGCGTTAAGCCGCTCGTACATTACAACCGTCCTGGAAGCGCAGAAGCAGCAACCGTTTCCGCTCGAAATTTCGGCACACCACATCCATCTCACGCAGGAACATGTCGAGACGTTATTTGGCGAGGGACATCAACTCACTAAACACGCCGAGCTTTCACAACCAGGCCAGTACGCCTGCAAGGAGCAACTGACGATCGTCGGACCCAAAGGTCGCGTTGAGCGCGTCCGTATCCTTGGGCCGGCGCGTAAATACACGCAAGTCGAGATCGCGATGACCGAGCAATTCAAGCTGGGCATTCATCCTCCCATCCGCGAAAGCGGCGACATTGCGGACACGCCTGGCTGCATACTGGAAAGTTCGAACGGTAGCCTCCAGATCGACCACGGGGTGATTTGCGCGTTGCGGCATATTCATATGAGTCCGGAAGACGCTCTTCGTTACGGAGTCCGCGACAAATCCTTCGTGCGCGTACGAATCACTGGAAATCGCGAACTGATTTTCGGAGATGTCCTGGTGCGGGTCGATCCGAGTTTCAAACTAGCCATGCACATCGACACCGATGAAGGAAACGCTGCCAACGTAAAAACCGGCGCGCACGGCTACATCGACGCAATCCAAAGTGAGGGATACCAGAGCAGCTAAGAACTTTGACCTAACGAATCAATTCAACCCACCAGTCAACAAGAAAGCACAGTTTACCTTCACAAAAAGTAATTCTAATGAAACTAAAATTTTACGGTACCCGCGGTTCCATTCCAGTATGTGACGCTGGCTTCCAGCAATTCGGCGGCAGCACCACCTGTTTTCAAATCACGTTCCTGGATACGGGGCGTATCCATATTATTGACGCCGGAAC
>DASXYB010000139.1:0-11252 GCA_036502745.1 Candidatus Udaeobacter sp. | reverse complement strand
CCGGCGATCGGCTCGTCGCCACAACTACACGCCCGGGCCATGCCGTCGTTAATCTAGCGATGAATCAGGCAGTTTGTGATGTTTTTAGTGCCAGTGAAAGTGCCAGAAAACGGGTGATGGATGTGTAATGGGTGAGTAGTTGATTGGTATCGGCTGCGTAATGCCGGGCGGTTGACAAAGACACGAAAACACCTGATTCTATTGGTGTTCGTTAGTTATGAGGCTGTTCGCCTCTGGTGGTGGTGTGGTAATTGCGGAGTAGTGGGTTTTTGAAAAACTCCCTTCTTCTGTTCGATTCCGACTCCCGCCTCCAACTCAGCCATTACCGCCTCACTACACATCGATTACCCGATCGTTACTCATTCAAAACCGAGCTTGTGTCTTCCGCTTGGGCAAATGCCTGAAATTGAAGGAAAACACAAACTTTCGCCTCCGTCGGTTGCGAACCGACCCTCGCCTTCCAATTTTTTTGGCACTGTCCCCTGGCTCAATGGAAGAAGCTTGAGGCACAATACATTCGATAGCCCATCGGCGGGTGCGAGCCCGCCGATGGCTTATGCTTTCACTTTCTACGTCTTACTTGTGAATGGCCAAGCCTGCTGCACTGGTCGGAATGCCATCGAGCGAATCCAGATAGACGAGCGCCCCGTCGCATGATATTTGGAATAGGTTCAGAGTGCCGCTGCCATTAGCCAGCGAGAACAAGAAGCCGCCGTTCTGACTAACCGCCATGTCCACCGGATGGCTGCCGCTGCCAATGTTCCCCGTGATGCCGTTGAAATCCAGCAAACTCAAATCCCCATTCGGCGATACACTGAATGCGGACAGCGTCCCGCTGGCGGCATTGGCCGTGTAAGCGAACTTTTCGTCTGGAGTCAACACTAACCAGCATGCGGCTTGCTGCTTGGTTGAATTAGTCGGGCTGATGACAGAGAGACCTCCCGTATCAGAAACTTGGTAGGAGGACGCTGAGCTTGCGCCCGGAACTCCGGCGGCTTCGGAGACAAAGATGCGGCCGCTCCGGCCAGCCGCGAACCCAAATGACGATTTTCCCGCCGATTCAAATAGCTGATGAGAGGTGGCCAAGCCATCTGCACCGATCGTATAAGTATCGATAACGCTTGTGTCCCTTTCAGTCACGATGAGGACTTTGCCATCATTAATAAACTGGACGTCCGTCGGTGTGGTAAAGGCCGCGCTCACCGGGCGCGTGGATTGGGCCAACGCAGAGAGCTTGCCGTCGTTAACGAGAAACGCGGTGATGTTGTCCGTGCCGCCAACGCTTCCGCCCGCATTAACAACGTATAACAGATTGTGGCGCAGCGCCAGGCTCACGGGGTTTTCACCACCCGAGTTGACCTTGTCGGAAAGCGCCAGCCCTTTGGGGCCGGTTTTAAAAACGGAGATTTCGCTGCTCCCTGGATTGCACACAAAAAGCCACTGGCCATCCGGGCTTAACTGGATGGATCCTTGACTTGGCAATCCTCCTCCTCCGGAGCCCGCCCCTCCCGTTGCGATGCTGCCAGCAGCATTGATTTTGCCATTTTGTTGCTGGAACATCAGAACGTGATTTGCCGCGATTGCGTTGTCCATTGTGTAAACAGTCACAGCCTCGTCGGCTTTTGAATTTGTTGTCCCCAACAGGGCCGCGCTGAGTGACAACCCTATGAATAATGTGGTGAATAATGAGCGTTTCATAACTTATCGAACTATTTTTAGTCTTTCTTTGTTTTCCTCCGAAGGATCGCCTCGCGCCCAAGCGCGATGCATCTCCGGCTACTTGTTAAATGCGACTGGAACCACTCGGTCCTGTTGGTCAGCCGCACGCTATGAAATCGGGTGCAAGATGAAATCCTTACAGTTGATATTTGAAAAGAAGACGCAGTCCGCGCGCGGAGTCCTTCGGAAGTCCTTAGTTATTCTCAGACAATCGCCGCTTGATGCGATCACGCGCTTCGACGGAGAGATTCTGCGGTGCGGCTTTCGCCAATTCTTCTGGATGTTCGTGCGCGGCCTCCCGCAGAAAACGGATTTGTTTTCCATAGCGCCGACACCACTTGCAGATAGCCAGATGTAGCCAAAGTCCCACTCGTTTGGCACGCGGCAGCGGGTGGTCGAGCCGTTCGGATTGGGCTCGCGAAGCTGTGCAACAGTCGAGGGAGAGAGCCTCGCAACCTGAAATCAGTTTGCGCCAGAAATTCATGCGATTCCGTCACCAGAGACGCCGCTGCTTTGATCAGTCGGTCCGCACACAGCAGTCCTTACAACTTTTTGACGAATTCTTCAATTTTGTTTTGAGAACCAGTTGATTTCGAGGCAGCCCCGCAACGCCATACGCGCACGATGTAACATTACCCAGAGGTTGCCCTCAGAAATATCCAGTAGCGCGCAAATGTCTTTGGTTTCCATACCATCCACTTCGCGCAGGTTGAAGACAGCGGCAACTTTTTTAGGCAACTTTGCGGAACAGTCATGGTAGGTTTTCCAAAACAGTTCACTGTCCAGGCTTTCAACCTGTCTCGACCATTTCTGCGGGCCGAGTTCGTGAATCCACCCGCCCTTGCTCACGCCGCCCGCAGTGAAACGATTACCTTCTTCATCATCGTAAAATTCCAAGTCGGTGAATGAAGTCTCGCGTCTTGCTTTGCGGAAGTGGTCGTAGATTTTATTTTTCAAAATGCCAACGAGCCAGCTTTGCTCGGCCCTGCGGCCGTCAAAACTTTTCCCGCCTTTAAGTGCGGCCAGAAAAGTTTCCTGCACGGCATCCTCCGCCCTCGTCGGATCGCGCAGGCGCAATAGCGCATATTTGAAAAGAAAATCGCCGTGCTCATCTACCCAGCGTTTCGGGTCGAAGGGCCCGGTGCCCGGCTTAACATCTGCCGGGCTTGAAGGACTTTCGGTTTGCATAATAATATTTTTAAATTCCGCAAATGCGTCGCTTCCGCGTCGAAACCCTGACAAAAATTCCTGCACCATGTTTTGCAAGGAATTTCACTTCGTAGCGACGAACCGGTAAGAAGCGATAGGATGCAACTCCACCACGTCGCCGGACGCGGCAGAAGGCGAGTCGGCTTAACCAGGACCAGCAAGGGTATTTTACCACGAAGCAGGCAATCGCCGAGATGCAAGCGGAAACCCATGATGTCAGATTTCATCGCCAAGGAAATTGTCGGGGCTATCCCACCGCTTAAACAACACATCGCCGAACTTGAAGCTCAACGAAAAGAAAATCATGAATATCATGTTTGTCGAAGGAGTTTTTGCAAAAACTTTTTGTTGCCGCCAGCCAGGAGATAAACTTTGTCACCCTTAACCCATTTCGCCGTCATCAAACCATTGGCTTCAACAAATTGTGGCGCGCTGCTTTCGGGCAAATTCGGCAGGCCGGCCCGAGCCATCACGAATAAATCCATGTGTTCGCCGCTATCAAGCACGAAACAAATCATCGTCGCCTTCTGGCTATTCCAATCAACGACACGGCAGCCTTGCGCCGCTTGGCCCGGCAGCGTGGCGGGCAGTTCGAATTTAGTTTCGATGCCCCGGTCTTGAAGCCATTGGCGAATCTTCGTCAGGTCGTGCGACTCGAAGGTGACGTGCCCGTGCTGCTGCATAGAGTAGCGCGCCATCGCTTCGCGGAACGACGCGAGCGGCGCCGGCCTTTGCGGGAGCAACAAAAACGCGGCCACTCCCAGCAGCAGCAACACTGCTGCCGCGGCGGCGAGTTTCATGGGCTGGAACCACCTCCACGGTGTGGGGCGGATAATTTTCCTCAACGCGAGGAGGTTTGATTTCAGTTCGCGCGGAACCGGAACGGCTGTTTGCAGGCTGGTTTGGATGCGCGCGTCCAGCGCGTTTTCTTCCGCGAACCAATTTTGCAATTCCGGGTCGAGCCGGGCCTGTTCCAGCGCCTCCGCAAACAGCGGATCGGACGCATCCTGTCCGCCGCAACGATAGGCCTGCAGGATCAATTTGGCTTCCTGGTTGTTCATATCACGTCTGGCTCCTTTCCGATGCGGGTTTGATGGAAATGATTTTGCGTTCCGTGCCGATGGATTTGGCCGCGAGCGATTTGCGCATCATTTCTTTCGCCCGCGAAAGCCGCGACATGATGGTGCCGATGGGGATGTCAAGGAGCCCGGAAATTTCTGCATAGGTATGGTTCTCGAAATAGTAGAGCGCGAGCAGCACGCGATAACGTTCCTCCATTTCGAGCAGCGACTGGCCCACCGCTTCATGTTCCAGTTTGTCCATCAGGTCCGGCGTGACCGTTGGCAATTCGTTCTCGACGCTGGTGATCTCAAAATGCGGATGGCTCGCGTCGCGGCGTTTCCAGCCGAGGTAGATGCGATACAGCGTGGTGAAGAGCCATCCCTTGACTTTGGAACGGTCGCGCAACTGGCCACCCTTGGCGAGCAGCCGCGCAAACGCCTCCTGTGTCAGTTCGCTGGCGTCGTCCGCGTTGCCCGCGAGACTGTAGGCGAACCGGTATAATCCCTCGTAAAAGGAATTCACCGCCTGCTCATAGTCTGCTTCATTCACGTCGGTTCAAGGTTTGCGGAAACACTTTATCGCACGTTCTCCGCCAATATCAATGTGAGGGGTTTAACAATGGTTCGATTTCCTTTTGAAACGCGTCCTTGTCCGTGAAACCCAGATGCTTTTTAAGGACACGACCATCGTGGTCAATGATGAACGTCGTCGGCACCGCCTCAATGCCGCCAAATGCCTCCTGTATCTTTTGATCAGCCAGCACTACGGGATAGTTCATGCCCAGCCTTTGCGCGAACAGCTTGACCACATCTGCGCCATCTTCATCCACCGAGAGGCCGACGATTACCAGCCCTTGTTTCTCATACTGCTTTTGCAACGCGATGAAGTTTGGAATCTCCGCCCGGCAAGGGCCGCACCACGTCGCCCAAAAATTCAGGATGACGACCTTGCCCTTGAAATCGGCGGTACGCACCGTTTTGCCCTTCACGTCTTTGAGCGACCACTCCGGCATAACCGCAGTCTGACCGGCAACACCTGGCGCACTTTGGCCTGACAGGGGGATAAGGAGGCAAATCGCCCCAAGTGCGAGGGCAACGCCGATCGTTTTCACGTTTTTCATTCCAAGATATGAGCGCGCGGCATGTGGTTTTATTCCGTTTTATTTGGCCAAACGGGCAAAATTTATTTTCGGGAATAAAACCATGGCGAGATTCCTCTCACCTTCAACATGACGATATTGATTTGTCTTTTGGGACTGCTTGCCGGCATCGCAGCTAATGCGGCGCCCGTCGCATTTCAAAGTTCCGAACGCCAGACGACACTACTGGAACTTTACACTTCCGAGGGTTGCAGCAGTTGCCCGCCCGCCGAATCGTGGTTGAGCATGTTGAAAAGCTCATCCGGCCTGTGGAGCGATTTTGTGCCGGTCGCCTTTCACGTTGATTATTGGAACAATCACGCCTGGAGCGACAAGTTTTCGAGCGAACAGTATTCCACCCGCCAGCGCGACTACGCGCAGGTGTGGTCTGCGGAAAACATCTATACTCCCGAATTTGTCCTGAGCGGCAAAGAGTGGCGAAACTGGTTTGGATTCCGTGGTACTCCTGCTGCATCCGCGTTGAAAACGGGCGTGTTGCAGGTCAGTTCTGATGACGGCAAACACTGGCAGGCGGATTTTGTTCCCGCAGAAAATGGAACTGTTGATTACGAAGTGACCGCCGCGCTGCTCGTGAGTGAAACAAGTTCCGACGTGAAGGGCGGCGAGAACGCGGGCCGCCATTTGAACCATGATTTTGCCGCGCTCTCCCTCATCACACGCCCGCTCGCCAGTCAGACCAACGGGTTTCATGGCAAATTCGTCATTGATGACAACCCGAAAGGAATCACCGGGCATTTCGCGCTGGCCGTCTGGGTGACCCGCAGCGGGCAGCTCGAACCGTTGCAGGCCACCGGCGGCTGGCTGCCGATGGCGGAGAAAAATAATTTGTCCGCACAACAACAAACAACACAAAATAAAAAATGAAAATAACCAACCTCTGCAAACTCGCGTTCGCCGTCGTGGCTTGCGCGCTCCCACTCGCTGCCAACGCCCAGAATAGGCCCATGGCATCGGACAGCAAGATGATGAATGACGGCAAAATGATGTCCGACAATAAAATGTCAGATGGTAAAATGGATGATAAAATGATGATGCCCGCGATGCCAAAAGTCGGTGACATGGCGTCCGACTTCACGCTCAAAACGCTGGACGACCAATCGGTGCGGCTCAGCGACCTCACTTCCAAGAGCCAGGTCGTGTTGATCGTGCTGCGCGGCTGGCCCGGTTATCAATGCCCGTATTGCACCAAGCAGGCGCACGATTATGTCAACAATGCTGAAAAACTTAAGGCCGCTGGCGTTCAAGTGGTGATGGTCTATCCCGGCCCGGCGGACGATCTCAAGGCGCACGTCACCGAGTTTCTTGAGAACAAAGACTGGCCGAAGGATTTTCTGTTCGTCCTCGATCCCGATTACAGCTTCACCAAATCCTACGGCCTTCGCTGGAATGCGCCGAAAGAAACCGCGTATCCGTCCACGTTCATCATCAGCAAGGAAGGCAAGGTCACTTTCGCGCACGTCAGCAAACAACACGGCGACCGCGTTGGTTCAGATGCAGTGCTAAAAGCGCTCAATGCAGGCATGATGAAGGATAACATGACGAAGCCCGGCATGTGAGCCCGTTTGATGTTGGTAAACCTTCTTGCGAAGTGCTGAAAACCGAGAATGTTTAAGTTGCAAGCTGTGTTCGAGCTATGACAGGGAAATTTACAACTCAACTGAAAATATAATTATGGTCAAAGTCGCCTTATGGGTCCAACTGGAAGCCAAGCCTGGAAAAGAACAGGAAGTGGCAGATTTTCTTAACAGCGCACTCCCCCTTGTCGAGCGGGAACCTGCCACCGTGACGTGGTTCGCTTTACGGATGGGGCCGACGACGTTCGGCATTTTCGATGCATTCGAGAACGAAGGAGGCCGTCAAAGCCATCTTACCGGAGCCGTCGCTGCCGCTTTGATGTCCAAGGCTCCTGATCTCCTCGCTAAACCGCCGCAAATCACCAAAACAGACGTGCTTGCCGCTAAGGTGCCTTAACCATGAATACCGAGATTACGACATTAACAGCGAAAGACCTCACGAAGGAATACCCGCGCAGCCCGCGCGAATTGCTGGCTGGCTATGTCCTCGCTGCCCGTGTGCTCGACAAATGCCGCGCCGCCATTTCAGGCACACTTGGCGAGTATCACTTTGACTGCCCGCTTGACCACTACTTTTTCCAGTTTGCCGGCATTGATGCCGAGTCGTTCCAGTCTTTCGTTGCGACAGGCGCAGACGATGACGCGGTCGCAGCCTGGATCGAAGGACACGCCGCGCCGCACTCGCGTATCGAAGTCATTAAGTGGAACAACCAGATGCGCGAAAAACGCTTGGGAGACATGCCTGAAAATGTTCAGGAATTCCTCGAAGGTTACATCCAGAAGTTTTTGCCGGCAGGTCGTGTCGTTTACCGCTGGTTTGACGTTTACGACATTGAAGAGAAGCGACTTTGATCCCAGAATGAACCAGAAAACCCAAATGTAATATTTTAAAACACTAACCTTCATGTGCTGAGGGACGAAAACAAAATCCTATCCCGCGAAGTCACGCCGCCATCGGTGTATTTCAACCGCCGGAATTTCATCCGCGCGGGCATTCTCGCCGCCAGCACAGTCGCGACGGGCATCGTTTATCGCAAGCTGAATCCCGTCGGTACTGGCACCGGCCCGGCCGTTCACACGGCAAAAATTGCGGATGTGCAAAAATTCGCCGTCACGACAACGAATAACAATTCGGGCTTTACCGCGAACGAGCCGGAGACCTCGTTCGACGACATCGCGCATTACAACAATTTCCACGAGTTCTCCACGGACAAGGAGGAAGTGGCCGTGAAAGCGGCGAACTTCAAGACCGACGGCTGGACGGTTTCGGTCGAAGGTCTGGTCAACAAGCCGAAAGTCTTCGCGCTCGACGACATACTTAAAATCGCGCCGCCGGAGGAGCGGATTTACCGGATGCGCTGCGTCGAGGGGTGGTCCATGGTGATTCCGTGGGTCGGGTTTTCGTTCTCGAAATTGCTCGATGCGGTCGAGCCGTTGAGCAGCGCGAAATACGTCGCATTCCAAACGCTGCTCGACTCCGCGCGGATGCCCGGCCAGAACAGCAAGGTGCTCAATTGGCCTTACGTCGAGGGCTTGCGGATGGACGAGGCGATGCATCCACTGACAATTTTGGCGAGCGGAATTTACGGGCGCGTGCTGCCGCCGCAGGACGGCGCGCCCATCCGCATGGTCATCCCGTGGAAATACGGTTTCAAAGGAATCAAATCCATCGTGAAAATCAAATTGGTGGCCGATCAGCCGCGCACGACATGGAGCGACTATGCGCCAAACGAATACGGTTTTTACGCGAACGTGAATCCGCACGTGGACCATCCGCGCTGGAGCCAGGCCACGGAGCAGCGCATCGGCAAATCGAGCCGGCGCCCGACGCTAATGTTCAACGGTTACGAGGAGCAAGTCAGTCATTTATACGCCGGCATGGATTTGCGGAAGAATTTTTGACGCGATGAAAGAAGGCGACATCCGGTTTGCCAAACTGCTCGTGCTGGTCTGCGGCCTGGTGCCCCTGGCGTTGCTGGTGTGGGACCAGGCGCATTTCCGGCTAGGCGCGAACCCCCAAAATTTCGTCATCCTCACCACCGGCATGATGACGCTGATTTTTTTGACGCTCACGATGGCCGTGACGCCGGTGCGAAAGGTTTTCGGTTTGAATTGGGTGATTCAATTGCGCCGGATGCTCGGGCTTTACGCTTTCTCTTACGGCTGCCTGCATTTCCTCTGTTTCTACAGCCTTGACCGCGCGTTCAGCATTTCCAGCACGCTGCACGAAATTGTCGTGCGCAAATACATCTGGTTTGGAATGACCGCCCTGCTCGTCATGGTTCCGCTTGCCATCACTTCGACGAACGCGATGATCAAACGGCTCGGTGGGAAACGCTGGCGCGCGTTGCACCGACTCGCGTATGTGGCGGCCGTTGCCGGCGTGATTCATTTTTATATGCAGGTGAAGGCCGACGTGCGCCTGCCGCTGGTGTTTATCGCGGTGCTTTCGGTTTTGCTCGGCTATCGCGTGTTGAATTATTTGCGCAATCGCAAGCCTGCTCCAGCGGTGGCGGCAAATTAAAAGATGTTTAGTATGAAGGGCGTAAAGGAAGCAAAGCGCTTTCGTTTTATTTTTGTTTGCGGTCTTAGGGATGTGTTACGACATACGTTTTCCAACAGGCGGCTGTCAGATCCAGTGTTTCACAATTTTGCATCGTATCGAGTGTGAGACACTCCCGTAATGAAACGATTTTCCATCCCTGCGATTGAGCCGGGAATTTTACCGGCTTGACGAGTCGGTCGATAGGCTGCGGGGCGAGTGCGTTGCATCCACTGGCGATATGATTTTCCGTTTCGTTCTAAAGGAGCAGGACTGATCTCTTAACCCACACCGGGAGAGCAGCCCCGCTCCGAAACGCAACCCACCCGCCCGCGCCTCCGCCGCCGGGCAGTGGAGTATCAGCAACGGAGTGACAGCGGCGAAAAGATGTTCCGACGGTTGGCGCGAGGTTGCGCGGAGCAACCAGAGGCGCGGGCGTGGGCGGGATGGATACAACAGAATACCACATCGGCGGATGCCTGCCGAATGATGCGATCTGGCTGACGAATCAGGCCATTTCTGCTTGATACACCTACCGTTTTTTAGGACGAGAAGCGCCAGTGAACGGGTAATACATGAGCAATCGGTGAGTAGTTGGTTGGTATTGGGTGCGTAATGTCGAGTGCTTGACAGATGTGAGCAAACACCCGATTCTATTGACGTTCGTTAGTTATGAGGCTGTACGCCTCTGGTAGTTAGGTGGTAATTACGGAGTGGTGGATTTTGGAAAAGACCAAAACTCCTGTTCGATTCCGACCCTCGCCTCCAGCCCTTTTGCTGGGAAATCGGAGTAAAACGGTCGAGTTTAAGTGAAAGTTTCAGTGGCCGGAAAACTCAGCGCTAACTCGGCCATAAGCTCTCAAATAGGAAGAACTACTTGCTTAAGATGACATCACGTCTGCACAGGCGTCGGCCCTGGATCGCCTCCGATCAATCATTTTTCATTTCGGCCGAAGCTTTTTATCCATTACCCTAGTTCAGCTTTATGCCACTTGTTCACAAATCAATCCGCATAGACCTGCCGAACCAATTGCCATTCGATAGAGACACTGATTTAGAAGCGTTCGCTGGAGAATACATTTTGCCGATCGAGAAGAAACTGAAATGGTTCTGGTTTACTCGCTATGGCACCGTGGGGCAGAGACACATCCTTTTTCGGTTCTCAACGACGAAATTTGAAAGGATCGAAGCGCACCTCAACAACATCACGAATATCTTCGGTGGAGCAGGCTGTGAAGGTTACGACTATGTTATCAGAGTTGTTGAAACGGCAGAGTGCTCGCAAAACCATGGCGCAACAATACGTGCGCTCTTATCAGCATTATTGCTGGCCCGTGAATGACGTGAACGACCTGAAATTGGCACCATTTCACATTCTGGCCACCGAAGGCAAAGTGCACACCGACAAGCAGCATGACTGGCACATGGAAACCATCCGCCGCATCTGCGAGGCGTCAAACACCGTGGGTCACGGTTACAACGATTTGCTGCTTGCCACACCGTATCGGATCGTGGACGTCACAGACCCCGCCAGCCAATCCGCGGCCATCCAATGGTGGGAAGAACTCACCGGAACTGGCGGTGAAGGTATGGTCGTCAAACCGTTCGATTTTATCGCCAGGGGACGACGCGGATTGGCTCAACCCGCCGTGAAATGCCGGGGACGTGAGTACTTGCGAATCATCTATGGGCCAGAATACACCGCGCCGGAAAATCTTGAACGTTTGCGCTCTCGAGGACTGTCAGCCAAGCGGTCGCTTGCATCACGCGAATTCGCTTTGGGTGTCGAGGGACTCGAACGCTTCGTCCGCCAGGAACCATTGCGTCGCGTGCATGAGTGTGTCTTCGGTGTACTTGCGTTGGAGAGTGAACCGGTCGATCCACGCCTGTGATGACAATCCTACCTTAAAAACATGAATTACTCTCAGCTCACGAGTTGACTCGCCTCATCCGACGTATCGCGCGGAGAAGCGGATTAGCGTATCGG
>DASXYB010000138.1:0-4089 GCA_036502745.1 Candidatus Udaeobacter sp. | reverse complement strand
AACTCCGAAATAACAGGCATTCTCTCGAACAACCGACCGAACTGATTAATCCGATTGATGAGAGCACCCGGCGTTTTCGGATGCAGAAAATCGAAAGGATCGATCCGAATATCACGATAACCAGTGCGTTCGAGTAACCGTCTGAGCGGCCAGCGGAAAAATGCAGTCTCGTCCAGTGAGTCGCCAAGCTTTCGTTTAATCCAGGGAATGTTCTTTTGTACTGCGATCTGAGGATTAAGCATGTTTGGCTCGGTGAAGTAAATGGCTCCGCCGGGTTTCAATACGCGACGGACCTCCTGCAGCGCTAACTCGATCTCCAGATGATGCAGAATCGAAATGCCCACCACCGAATCGAATGTGGCATCTGGATAACTCAGCGCGCAGGCGTCCTGAATCTCGTAACGAACGTTGGACCCAGAACAATTTGTTTTCGCAATTTCCAGGAGATCGGCTGAAACGTCGATAGCCACAATTTCCGCGCCTGAGCGGGCAAGTTCTTTGGTGAAGTAACCCGCGCCGCAGCCGACTTCGAGAATTGTCATCCCAGGTTTCAAATGAGATCCGATCATTTTGATGCGCCGCGCCCAGCGCAGTTTTCCGGCTGGACTCTCCCAGTTCCAAATCTCACCTGCGCCATGTTTGGCAAGAAAGCGACCATGTTGAATCTCGTTGGCAATGCGGTCCTGCATCAAGTAGCCCCTGTTACCGTCCTGTTAGTACTGCTGGAACCGGGAGTGGCATTAGTCGGCGAAGACGCAGCAACCCGATTATCGTACATGAAGCGTTTCGTGGCCGAGGAATTTCAAGCGCCGAGCCGCAAAAAAAAGCATACGAAGAAGAATTAATCCGTGCCGCCAACGCTGTATGTTGGTTGTTCCGTACGTTCTCTCCCGATAGTGAACCGGAATCTCAACGATTTTTAGACCCAGACGAGCTGCGCCAAAGAGAAGATCAAAATCTCCAAAAGGATCGAAATCTCCAAAGAATTGCCGAGTCGCAGTGAGTCGTTGGTAGTGTGCACGCGAAAGTACTTTCGTGCCGCATAATGTGTCCTTGAAGCGTTGGCCCAGCACAGAAGAAAAGGCGACCGCGAAGAATTTGTTTGCCAAAATATTAAAGAACCGCATCGCCTGTTTCTCCATGGGATAAACCAGTCGGCTGCCGTTAACGAACTCCGCTTTGTTCTCCACAATGGCATTGTAAAACTTTGGCAGTTCCTCAGGCGGCGTGGTCAAGTCCGCATCGAGGACCATGAGAATATCGTTTCTAGCCAGGTCGAAACCCAGTCGCACCGCATCACCTTTACCCTCACCTTTTTGCTGCGCAGCTACCAGGCGATGACTGCCTTTGTAGGCGCTCACTGCCCGTTGGATTCCTGGCCATGTGTCATCCGTGGAATTACCTTCAACAAAAATAATCTCGTCCTCGGGCCCCATCATCGGACAACGAGCGAGAATATCGTCGATGTTCCCTGCCTCGTTGCGGGCAGGTACAATAACAGAGACCGAGGGAGTTACTACGGTGATCGGTTTAAGAGGCCGTGCGATCGTGATGTTCAGCATCGTGAAATTCCGGAAAAAGGGAAGCGGCGCGACATAACGATTTAGGAAATTTGCCAGGAACGGAATAGGTATCGGGCAGAGCACTTTCAAGTCCCGGCGGATGATCTCAAGTCCAGCCAGATGGCAGAGATTCTCGAGGTCTTCATGAGCAATCCAATTCTGTTCCGGCGTGCGACTGCGTATGCCCATCTTTGAGGCCAGGCGTGCCAGCGGTTTCCACAACATGCTGTAGTAAACGAAAAGGATCCGCTCCGTCCCTTCCAAGCAATCATGCAATTGATTCAGCATCCCCTGAATGTCGCGTTCGTAGTGGATTGTACCGTTCAGTAAAATGTAATCCGGTCGTCCGCGCTCCATCTTGAGCTCTGCAATGTTCGAGACCGACCGATAATTCGCGAATCGTTCGCCTAAGCCTTTGCTGCGCGATTCGATCTCAACGACGTGATCTTTGGGACGAATATAGAGCGAAAGATATGAAGCGAGAGTATCGTAGAAATAACGTCGCAGCTTTGGTTCACTCTGTTTCGAGAGGACAGCATCCTCACTCGACACGGTTTCCGAACCTGAAAGTGAAGGCGTATCTTCGAACTTCTCGGCAATGGTTTTCACGTTGGGAGAGCAGGAAATTAATCTGAAACGCGTTGTAAACAATCTGCGGTTTGTGTTCGATATTACACGTTATCCCACTGGTGCTGCAGGGTAACGGCACCGCAATAGTATGTCGGATCATTCGGTGCCAGGATTGTAGCCGGTGAATCACAGGCCGTGCGATTTCGACCGGAATGCTTGACTCTCATCGACCCTTCACGATTCTTGGCGCGGACTATTCATGGCGCGTCTTCCATACTTCGGCTGGGCAACGCCAATTCTCCGTTACTCTAATTGGATCGTTGCCGCTCTGGTAACATTATGCGCAGCATATTTGCATCTGCTTTTTTTCCTGAATGCCGGAGGACTGTGGCGGGACGAAGTCGATCTTGTACATCTGTCACTGTTGCCGTCAGTTTCGGAAGTGTGGCAAAACCTGCCACATGATTCCTGCCCGATTCTGATGCACCTCGTTGTGCGCGCATGGTCGGCTGTGGGGAGCTTCGGAAATACGGACGCTGGTTTGCGTGTTCTGGGTTTGTACGTCGGGTTGTTTTCGCTGCTGGCGTTTTGGCTTGCGAGTTGGACGATGCGTAAGGGCGCGCCTCTGCTGGCCGTAACACTCGCTGGGTTGAATGTAACGATCATTCGCGCGGGAGATTCGCTTCGCGGTTACGGCCTTGGATCAGCCTTGGCGGTGCTCACGCTGGCAGTTATCTGGCGTTTAAGCTGGCGTCCGAGCCTTCCAGGTTTTTTCTGCGCGGTGGCGGTAGCTGTCCTAAGTGTTCAGTCGCTTTACCAAAATGCTTTCTTGCTATTCGCCGCCTGCTGCGGCGGATTCGTGTTGTGCGCAATGGAACGACGGTGGCGTGACACCCTTCCAATTTTCGCTGTAGGAGTCGCTGCAGCAGTCTCGTTGCTGCCTTACATCCCGTTGATCGCGAGCGCGCATTGGTACGTCATATACAAGATAGGTTTTCATTTTTCACGAGGATGGCAGGAGCTGTCTGTGGCAACGGGTTCCCCGCTAACGGTTTTTACCTGGGTCTGGGTTGTACTGTGGATAGGCGCAGTCGCAGCGGCAATTTCCGTGCTCTTCTGGCGCCGCGATCGTTTTCCAGAGCATCTGCGTGGCCTCATTTTATTTGCAGGCACCAGCCTTGTTGTTGGGGCCGCAGCTTACGCTGTCTTTTTAAAGCTAGCGGCCCTGCCGACGCACCAGTGGCATTACGTACCGCTGCTGGTTTTCTCAGTAGTCTGCCTCGACGCGATATTCCTTGCAGCATGGCGCTGGGCGCGACCTGCAGCGATGATCCTGGCAGTGGTAACTGTTTGTACGGCGTTTTTATTCCAGCTGCCTGCGGTGAAATGCCGTCAGACGAACGTGGATCTCATCGCCGCCCCTCTTTCGAGCGAGGTAGCTGCAAATGACTATGTAATCGTCCATCCATTCTTTTGTGGCACGACGTTTAAACGCTATTACAGAGCCGCCGCGCCATGGACAACACTTCCGCCATTAGAAGACTACACATTACAACGCTGGGACCTGTTTCAGGCAGAGATACAAAAAGATGATCCCATCGCGCCGGTAATCGACCGGATTACTTCGACGCTGCAATCGGGGAATCGTGTCTGGCTGGTAGGGAATATCCCGTTCACCCAGGAGCCGGTTCCGGAAATTCTCCCGGCGCCGAATAATCCGTGGGGCTGGCGCGACCCACTTTACTCATTCTACTGGGGTGTCCAGGTCACTCAATTCCTTTCAGCTCATTGCCAGCGCTCCGCCGTGGCGATCGCTCCTTCCACAAATTGCGTCAATCAATTTGAGAACCTGCCGGTTTTCGTGGTGACAGGGTGGAAGCCGTAACGGCTTCGCCGACGTTAAGCGTTAAAGCGTTAAAGCGTTGAATCGTTAAATCGAGAAAACACCGATTTGAAA
>DASXYB010000137.1:0-2208 GCA_036502745.1 Candidatus Udaeobacter sp. | reverse complement strand
GAGTGTTGATCCATCGCACTGCGGATTTTGACTAACGAATCAACCAGCGGTTCTGGAGCGACTATGTAGCCCAGACGCAATCCGGGACAAAGAATTTTGCTGACCGTGCCTGCGTAAATCACGTGGCTTGTGTTGTCCATCCCCTGTAACGAAGGAAGTGGCGGCCCGACAAAACGAAACTCCGCGTCGTAATCGTCCTCGAAAACAAATGCGTTGTGAGTGCGCGCAAAGTCGAGCAAGTCAGTCCGACGCTGCAAACTCATTGTAATGCCGAGAGGAAATTGATGAGAAGGCGTTACGTAAATGATCCGCGGCGGCGGTTCTTTTGGCGATCGCGCAAGCGCGACTCCCTGCTTATCGATCGGTTTGGGAATTATTTTAATGCCAGCCAAAGTAAGGACTCTGCGGGTTTGCTGATAACAAGGATCCTCAATCCACGCGACTTCACCCGGGTTTAGCGTAGCCATGGCGCTGATCAGCATGGCCTGCTGCATACCAGCGACGACGACGATCTGATCCGGATGACAGCGAGCAGCTCTGAAATCACACAAGTAGGCCGCAAGCGCCTTGCGCAGGTCGGCGTCTCCACGATTCGACGCGTACCGCAACAGGTTGACGCCTTTCTTTGCCAAAACCTGCGATCTGAGGCGTTCCCATACAGCAATCGGAAATTCGTCCACTGCAGGAATACTCGCGACGAGCGAGATGCCTGCACCGGCAGCCGTTGCTCCCAGATCAAACTGATCTCCAACACGCGCGTCTGGAATTGCTCTTACGCGATCGGAAACGCGAACTGCGCGCTGGATGGGTTTGTAGGTTTTGGATTGCTCCGCGGTTAAAAAAGTTTCCGGCAGAAGGTTTGCGACGAATGTTCCGGAGCCCGATTTTGAGCGAAGATAACCTTCCGCATGAAGTTTTAACAACGCGAGTCTGACAGTCGATCTGGAGATTTTCCAGTCCGTAGCCAGAGCGCGAGAGGAGGGAAGTCGCGACGAGCCATCGCCGAACTTGCCCGATTTCAGTTCGTCGCGAATTTGACGGTAAAGTTGCTCGTGGAGCGGTTCCTCTGCCGTGCGGTCAACTCGAATCATCTCAAATGCGATGATCGAACGGCGGCGGCGCTTCTGCGCGGGCGATTTCCTGTTAGGCATCTGATTGCGCGGATTTCCCCCTGATTATACTCCTCATCAGACAGGACCAAACTGGCGAACCGAATGGCACCGGTAATCACAACATATCTCGAAATGCGATCGCAGGATCAATTGCGTCCAAAACGCGCGGATGCGCGATTTCAAGTTCGCGAAAACAGGAATCGCGATTGGCGGTTTAACCACGACCTCTATTTTCGTGTTGGCGAGCAGTGGGAGTGGATCGACAAACGAGCATGGACAGACGAGCAATGGCAGGAATACGCAACGGCGCCCGAGCTGTCCACGTTCTCTGGATATTACGATGACGTGCTCGCCGGCTATTATGAACTGCGTCGGGATAACGACGGCGGGGTTGAGATCGCCTATTTCGGGTTGTTGCCCGAATTTATCGGCCGCGGCTTAGGCGGCGCGTTGCTGACCAGCGCGATCGAAGACGCGTGGGCCTGCCGCGGCGGCATCGTGCCCAGTCGCGTGTGGGTGCATACGTGCAACCGAGATCATCCGCAGGCACTCGCGAACTATCAGGCGCGTGGGATGATCGTTTACAAAGTCGAAAAAGAGGCCTAAAAGACGGCTTCTGAGTTAGGGAAGCTGTCAGCTTCCCCTACAGAATCGGGCCTAGAAAGGCATTCTCCGCACCGCCGGATTCCTCAGCTTTGCGCGCAATAAGAAAGATTTTTGAAATTTTTTGAAATATCCGGTTTTAAAATCTGTAGAAAGGAATGAAGCAAATCAACTCGAAATGATGAACATGGTAGCAGACAAGCGTATTACTGAAACACCTGAGCTGACTGGTCAGTTTATGGTGTTTCCGAAGAATTTCGGAACCGAAGACGTAGCGCAACAGCCCTTGTCGCGGATGTCGCGTGAGCAGCTAGCAGCGTTTTTGAACGCCGAATCAGGCAACGCTCGCAGTGCCCATTTCTCTGCTCCTCCGGCCGAATCCATACCGCCGACAGCTGAGAAAGGTCTGGCTATCGGTGTTTTGAAACAGGCAGCCTACGATTTGCGCCGTTATCGCACGGCTACGAAAGCCGCCGATCAGGAACTGTATCTC
>DASXYB010000136.1:0-6291 GCA_036502745.1 Candidatus Udaeobacter sp. | reverse complement strand
TCGTTGCGCGCGCACGCTAGGCCGCCAGTTGCTCAACCGGGTACGCGACGCGCAACAACGACTCGATCACGCGCGGGATACGTTGCAGCGTTGTCTCGCCCACAAGATTGAGGGCTACAAGCGCGGTCTGGGCCATGCCGTCCGGGTAATGCAAGCGCGCAGTCCCGTGCGCGAACTGATGATGCGTCGAAACAATTTTGCCGATCTGTGCCGGCGATTAGTCGCCTGCCCCGAGCGCTTGATTGAAAACGCAAGACACCGTTTCACTAGGATCGAAGCAATTCTGCGCGTGCTGGGACCCGAGGCCACCTTGCGCCGCGGTTACAGCATTACTACGAATGCTAGCGGCCAAATCATACAGACAATCGCGGTAGTTAGGCCAAAGATGAAAATCCGCACTCGCGTCAGCGACGGCGAATTCGCCTCAGAAGTATCGTAGTCCAGCTTCGTCGCAGCGCTTCAGTCGTGCACGTACAGCTATGATTTCAGTGAGTGTAACGCGAGCGTTCTCTAATTTTTTACGAGCACCACTGTGCCGACATGGGCTGCGTTATAAAACTGCCGCGATTTCCAATAACGCATCCTGATACATCCGTGTGATGCAGGCACCCCAGGCAGGTAACCCGGGTGCAATCCGTACCCCGGCGCGAATTCGAGAAAGTAGGGCATGGGAGCGCCAACGAAGTGCGAATGCGGCGGTTTGCGGTCACGCCTGCTATCGACGTTGGCCTTCACGACCCGGCCCGAGTCATCAACGTAGTCACCATAAACACTTGGAGCGATGATCTTGGTCCTTACGGATGACTTGAAAGCGGCCCACCGGAGTGCGGTATCCTTCGCGACCACTGGATATGCGTGACGACGCGGTTCTATGCCCTGCGCGGTACAAAATAAGCCTCCTGTGCCCGTAACCTCACGACAATCGACGGAGGGCCGGAATTGCCCGCCGGTATGTTCGACGTGATCATGTCCGTCACAGTGGTACAGCCACTGATAATCAAGAGAGTCGCGCAGAGAGCGGAAAATTCTGAAAGTGGATTCATACACTCTGCGTCCGACGATTACGGACTAATGACGCCGACTTCCTTTGGTCTTGACCGCTCAGTGACCTTCACATCTTTTCTGCGACTGTTGATAACAAAGTTATTGTTTTCTCCCAAACTGGCCCACGGCCCATGTGGCACCTCGTTAAAGTCTACAAACCGCCAGTCGGTGACATCTGTTTCCTGCAGTCCGAGATAATCTCGCACAGCAGGTGAGACATCGAGGCCGGCGCCTTGATTGAGGTTGGCTTTTGGACGTTCATCGCCAAACACGTATTGCCAATGGTCCGTTCGGAAGGGTCCCGCGTCTTCCCACTGCGCGTAAGCGATTCGATTGCCTTTGCGGATCGCCACCCATCGATCCTTGCAGGTGGAAACGGCCGGACCTTGGTACGCCTCGTGAAACCATGGAACAACACGAGGCGCCTCCGGCCGATGGCCAGTGTGTGCTTTATCGTTATACGGAAGTGCGCAGTAAAACGGGTTCTGCTGCGGTTTGAATTTTAGCGGGACGTAATTACGTCGATGGGCGGGATTTGGATCGTCAAAACCACCGTAGCTTTTTGTCCATTGTTTGTCCCACGCACTTGTGCGATTCGGAACGAGATTATTTCCACCTGGCCGTTCCCCGATCCAAAAGATCGTTGTTACGATATTTTCTTTCCACCGATATGGCCGCGCACGGCGCGAGCCGGATGATTGTCTGATGACGGGCTGATCCTTTTTCGCAACCGCTGCGGTTTGAGTAGCAGCGATCGAGTCAAACGCTATGAAGAGAGCGACACTAAAAAGGCCAAGTGACCAGTGTTTCCCCATTATTTCCCCATCTGTTCCCGTTCAAAACACCGCGTTAAGTCGTGGATACTTATTTCGCGTTCGGGGTGTAGATTATCACTTCAGACGGGATTACAAATCTTATTTCTTACATTCAACGAGGAACCGATGCACTCACCGACGGTGCGAGACAGTTCCGTAAGCTGGTGCCTCACTTTCTGGAACGGTCGCCTCTGCGCGCCTAGCACGGGATGCGACTGGCCCTTGAACTTCTAACTAGCTCTCTACGTACTCAGGGCGTGAACTGATAGACGGAGCCGTCGTCGTCCGTGCCGCCGTGCACAGTCGCACCATAGAAATTTCCGAAAGCATCGACAACCATGCCGTTGTATGAAAATCCACCATCTGGCGAGCCCGCGAACGAATGAACAACGCTCTCAGTCCAGCCTCCGCCGCCAATCGCAGTCAGCTTGAAGATTGTGCCACGACCTAAACCGCCTTCGCTCGTCGTGCCGTAAAGATTTCCGGAGGCGTCGCTAACGAGATTGCTGATCGGACTGTTGCCGTCGCTTCCGGTCTGAAAGCTATAAAGCACTTTCTCGTTCCATTCCCCAACGGACCGGGGAGAGAGTTCATAAACAGCGCCAATGCCATTTTGACCACCGTAATAAGTGGTCCCATAGATTTTACCCGAATCAGTGCGGAGTAACGCACCGTATGGAAAACTTCCGTCCGGTTGTCCGTGAAACGAATACAGTGTTCTGAAATCCCACTCGCCGACTGTTGTTGGTGTGAGCTCGAAAACAACTCCGCTCCCAAACATACCGCCTGCAGTGACTGCTCCGTACAGCCGTCCGTGATCCAGAAGCATCCTTCCGGCTGAGCCGGACGCGCCGTCGTCGCCTCCTGTGAACGAGTGTATTACCTGAAAGGTGTAACTCGCAGCGTGCGGCTGGAGTTTGTAAATGGTGCCTGCGCCGTACATGCCGCCCGTCGGGGTCATTCCGTACACGTTTCCGCTCCGATCTACGGTGACTCGCGCGCCCGGTCCAGCGCCATCATCGGCGCCGGTAAATGCATAGATGACTCTCTGGTGCCACGTTCCATTGGATTGCGTCAGCTTGTACACCACGCCGCAACCGCCTTCACAACCGCCTGAACCGCCTGTGACGGCCGTGCCGTACAAGTTGCCATGCCGATCGATTGTAACGCCTTTGTACGGCTCGCCTCCATCTACGCTGCCGGTGAAATTATAAAGGACGGTTTGCTCCCATCCGCTAATTGTGGGGCTGAGTTGAAAAACTGTTCCACTACCATGATCGCCTCCGAGAACCGTACTGCCATAGATGTTCCCAGCGCTGTCCGTCTCCAAATCGGTGTCGGCATATTCGCCGTTGTCCTCTTCGAAACTAAAGATGACATCTGTCGTGGCCGCGGTAGCGCTGACGAGCGACAGCGCGATAATTAATAATGGAGCGAGGTTCTTAAATCGAATCAGTGCATTCATTGCTCTTCCTATCCTTCCCTGTTTGAGTTGATTTTGAAATCGCGGGTCTGGAAGAGGCAAAGAACCTGACGGGCGACAACTCCTCCGCCTGATTCAGATCCGCTGTAGCGTCACGGAGTATGCTAAGGTCTTGCGAGCTTTGTCAAAACAATTCGTCGCATGCCAGTTTCGTAAACATGCCTGGCTGTGAGGGGTCTTAGTTCGACTGTTGCTGAGGTCTAAAACCGTCGTTTACGTCACCCCAATGACTCCAGAGTCGGCTGGTAAATTATCAAAGTCACAAATCGGTTAATCGCATTGATAATGGGCTAAGGCTGATAAATGAGTGGCGCGAGCATACCGTGCACCTAGACTTAGGCATAGTAGTAGCCTCCTTGTTGCAAGGTGGCCTGAAGGTTTGCAATCGCCTCATGAGGCATTAGACGTTCAATTTTTAACTGGCCGGTGATTCTCGGTTGTGCTCTGCCCTAACAGGAACCGGCGAGAAAAAGTGCTCGTTCGCGCGGACGCAGGCCTTGTGAAAACGAATCTCTTCTCCAGCTTGAAAAGAAATGCCTTAATGGATGCTGGTTAGTTAGGCATCGCACCGCTTCAATTATCGGCGAAATTTGATCTATCGGACTCGCGACGTTCATTTACATCCTGGCGCAATTTCTCGCCCTCGCTCTTCTTCGGGTCTTTGGTCACATCGCGATTCAAGTCGAGCCGTTGTTGTTTCGCCGGAGAAGAAAGGACACGCGGAGTTCCGAACCGCATACGAATGTCCCGCCACGCGAGCCTGGCATCGCGAAACAAGTGGCCGGGTGCCTTGTAACCAAACGCGCGATATTTCCCAGGCTCTACTTTGCCTTTCGCTTCGACGAAGCTCGCGAACCGGTCGGTCCAGGCGTCCAGTTCTGAAAGTACCTCTTTGTTACGCGGCAAATCTTCCGCCTGATTGTCGCTGTAGGGTTCGTTTTTTCCGAATTCGACGTAGTGCCAGAGCGCATCCGGAACTTCGACGCCGCCGTACCTGCATTGCCATACCAGCGGCGCATAGCTGTCGCGCTCGTTTTTGAACGGTTCCTGCTCAGGATCGAAATAATGTTTGTGAGCATCCTTGATGAGCTTAGGGCGACCTGTCGGATCAAGTTCGTTTCCGCCGCCATCACCATAACAGAAGAATGCTGCCGTCCGGCCCTCGAGGTGGTTCAAACTCATAGCCTCCCATGACGAGGAGTGCTCGAGTTTCATCGCGAGTTCGGGATCCTTATGCTTGATCGTGTCTTCGCAAGGATTGCCGCCGTTCATACAAACAAGCCGATCGAACATAAGCTTGAGATTGCTCGTAGGCGCATACCAGTTTAATGGGCCGATGATGGCCCATGCGTCCGCCAGATCGAGCCGCGCATACATATCCAGGTCCCACATGAGGTCTGGCTCTTTTTTGTTATTCTTCTCGTAGCAGTTACACGGCCATACGCACAATGCCATCGAGGTGGAAACGCACGCATTGCAGCTCTGAATCCGAGTACGGCCATAAACGTTTCCGATATCTTCGTAATCGATCTCCCAATGTTGCGGAAGCCGGTCGGCCATTCGGAGCATCAAGGTCCGCGCTTTGGAATCTACGCCCGGACAATTGTATTGACGGCGATTTGAGCCGGCGATGATGAACACTCGTAACGGCCTCTGTGCTGTGGGAAGGTTTCCATTCTCGTCATTCGGTCGCACTATGAAGAACTTCGCACCAGCGCATCCGATGGATTCAAAGAAGTGCGGTTTTTGTTTTATCGGTAGAGGCCGTCCAGCTCTCGACCACGGTTTGAAAAGGGACCCACCATCTATGCTTTTTGAGAGACGACAGTCTTTGCCGTTTCAACCGGGCGGCGCTTGATTTGTTCCATTACGTCGCCGGCGATCATCTTGAGGAGCTCCTGCTCCTGCCCAGTCATTTCTCGTGGTTTCGTGTCGAGAATACAAAGCGATCCGATTGGAAAACCATTAGGCCCTCGCAAGGGAACGCCAGCGTAAAACCGCAGGCGATTTTCCTTCACAAATAGGTTGTTTGCGAAACGGGGGTCTCGCGCCAGATCGCGCACGATCAATATCTCATCTCGAGCTATGACGTGACCGCAAAGCGAAACGTCGCGCGAAGTCGACCGGGCTTCCGCGAGGTTGGCCGGCAATCCGGCCTCAGATTTAAACCACTGCCGATCCTTGTCGATAAGCGTTACAAGAGCCATCGGCACTTTAAAAAGTTTTGTTAGGCGCTCTGTAACTCGATCAAAATCTGCTTCTCTGGGTGTGTCCAGAAGGTTTAATCCCTGGAGTTCTGCAAGGCGCTTTTCCTCGTTAGGCGGCGTAGGCGCAGGCAGCATTGCGTCCGTGATTGCCGCAGTCATTTTGTAAAGCCGTTGCACGGCGTCCGCCAGGGAAACGGCTACATCGCTTACGTGCGCTCCACGCAAGCGTTGTCTGAGTTTCTCTGCATCAAATCTGGCACTCCATACGCCAACCAGGATTGTTACGCTTTTGAGTCGCTCCCGAATCGCTGAAGCGAGATGGCGAGCCTGGGCTATGCTTGTCGGCGGCACTACAGAGATGCAGATACATTCGGGTTGAACTTCGACTGCGTGATCGATCAACTCCTCGTGTTTAAGCCGCGCGGGCACGTTTTCACTTTCGAATCCCTGGTTTCGAAGCAGCTGTGCAAGCATTTCACCGGCGAGTTCGTCGGAATACGCGCTCGCGGGAAGACAAACTACACGGCTGCCACTCGCAGAAGCGGCTCCAGCGAGCTCGAGTTTTTGTTCCTGTGCGTCGTTGCGTGAAGCCTCCGAGTCTCTGAAGTCGTCTATGATTTCATGAACTCGCTGCAATGCGGAGGTCCGTTGTTCCGCGGTGATTGAACCTCGGTGTGCGTCGATTTCGACTGCTCCGATGGCCGGAATCAGAACGTTATCGTAGAGCGCAGTCAGCGACTCA
>DASXYB010000135.1:0-5425 GCA_036502745.1 Candidatus Udaeobacter sp. | reverse complement strand
TATGCGTGCTCGGCTTTTTGCTGGCGATGCTCGCGATTAGCGGCCCTTTGGGCACGAAATCTCTGGCTCAAGGCACCAGTAACTCCAGCGCGGGTTCTGTTCAGGTCGGCGCGTCCTATCACAACGATGTTTCTCAACCGCTTCGCGACATGCCTGCCTGGAGCGAAGCCGATGTGCGACGCGGAGGCGATCGGGACGCTAATGAGAACCCCAAAATTCCTTATCGCCACGTGGACAGTTTTGACCCAGTCGTCCAAAACGTGCATGTCTCAGGCTTCGGCTTTTTAGGGCCGAATATCCCTTCTCCCATCCGTACATTCGACGGCATCGCTTTTCCCGGCGTGGGTTGTAACTGCGCCCCGCCCGACACCAACGGGGCTGTTGGACAAACGCAGTATGTGCAAATCGTCAATGAAGGTTACCAGGTCTTCGACAAGGCGACTGGCGCTTCGGTTCTCGGACCTAACAGCATTTCTTCCATTTGGAGCGGCTTTGGTGGTGTCTGCCAAACCGGCGGGAAGGGCGATCCAGTACTGCTCTACGACCATCTGGCTAACCGCTGGCTGATTAGTCAATTCGCAGGTTCCGGCAGCGCGGTAACTGATGAATGTGTGGCCATCTCCACGACTTCAGATGCTACTGGCAGCTACTACCGCTACGGCTTTCATCTCGGCACGAATTTCTTTGATTACCCTCACATTAGCGTATGGCCCGATGCCTATTACATGAGCATGAACGTGTTCAACGCGGCAGGCACAACTTATCTCGGTCCTCAACCTTTCGCCTTTGACAGGACTAAGATGCTGGCCGGACAACCGGCGACCTTTGTTAGCCCGGTAGGACCTCTTGGCGGATCGGTCGATCCCTTTCTGCCCGCAGACATCGACGGATCGAGATTGCCGCCTACAGGCGCTCCGAACACTTTCGTGGGATTTCCCGGCCAGAGTAGTAATGCAAATTACACCACCTATCACTTCCACGTGGATTTTGTTACTCCCGCAAACTCGACGTTCACCACCTTTGCTAACCCATCTGCGGCCGGTTTTACCGCGCTTTGTGCTACTAGCCGTGCCTGTGTACCACAAAATGGAGTAACCAGCACAAATTATCTTGATGGGATCGGAGATCGTTTGATGTTCCGCCTGGCTTATCGAAACTTCGGCGATCACGAATCCGTCGTCGGCAACTACACGGTAAGCTCCGGCGGGGTGGCTGGTGTGCGTTGGTTTGAACTGCGCGGTGTGACGTCGGGCCCGGTGACTGTTTATCAGCAGAGCACTTACCAGCCAGACACGACCTGGCGCTGGATGGGAAGTGCGGCGATGGATGCACAAGGGAATCTTGCCATCGGCTATAGCGCTTCCAGCTCGAGTATACATCCCCAGCTTCGTTACGCCGGACGATTGGCGACGGACCCGATCAACACTTTGGCTCAGGGCGAAGCGCATCTTTATGATGGCGTTGGAAGCCAGACCGGCAGCGGAAATCGCTGGGGCGATTATAGCTCGTTGACCATTGATCCGGTAGATGACACGACGTTCTGGTACACAAACGAATACTATTCGTCGACGACCTCTTATAGCTGGCGCACCCGGATTGGCAGTTTCAAGCTGGCAACGGGTGGTTCAACTCCCACTCCAACGCCCACGGCTACACCGATCGCGACAGCTACTTCGACGCCAACTGTTTCAGCGACACCAACAGCTACTGCGACTTCCACCCCGGCGCCGACAGCTACTCCTACAGCAACTCCTTCAAGTGAATTGATCGTCAATGGTGGACTCGAAGGCAGCATATCACCATGGGTCTTGTCGGGTGCCGGTGCCTTTTACACCAACAATGGAAACTATCCCCACGGCGGGACAGGTTACATGTATTTCGGCGTCAATAACAATGTGTCGGGACAGGTCTATCAGACGGTCGCAATTCCATCAACCGCCACGGCGAATCTGACGTTCTGGTTCAACTGCAGTTCGAGCGAGGGCACGACAACCCCCTACGATTTCTTGTATGTCGAAGTGCGGAACACCAGTGGCACATTGCTTCAGACTATCGCGACCTACAGCAACGTGAATAAAACGACCGCTGGAAACTACTCACAAAAATCGTTTAGCCTTGCCACTTATAGGGGTCAGACTATACGACTGCAGTTTCGTAGTACTACCGATGTTTCGCTCTCAACGACTTTCCGTATAGACGATGTGTCGCTGAGATAGTCATTCAGAGATGTTCGAGTGGCGCGAGGGGGAAATGCGCTCATGGAACAGTCGACACTCGCGTTAGGAAAGTCGTTCCAATCGAAGACTGATTCGGCTTGGTCCCGAGATATACCGGCTTGTCCAGAAACTTCTCCAGAGACTCGTCGTCTTCGGTAGATGAAAAGCCTGAATTGGTGGCGTGCGCACGCAGCCTTGCGACCACTGGCCGTCGATCTTATATTTAGAGACGCGCCCGGCGCTAAACTATTAGGAGGTCATTATGCCAACGACAATTGCTGCTCCGAAAACCAAGAGAGTTCCTGCAGTGCAGGAAGATTTTTTGCCGCTTCAGGGCACTGATCACATAGAATTTTACGTGGGTAATGCCAAGCAGGCGGCGCATTTTTATCAAAGCGCGCTCGGTTTTCAGCCCTTGGCCTATAGCGGACCGGAAACCGGCATGCGAGAGCGCGCCAGTTACGTGGTCCGGCAGAATAAGATTACGTTTGTCTTGACCACACCGCTTCGCGCGAAACACGCAATTTCTGATCACGTTCTTAAGCATAGCGATGGTGTGAAAGCGATCGCGTTGAAAGTAGAGGATGCGACTTCTGCCTGGAAGGAAACCACAAAGCGCGGCGGTAAAAGTTACATGGAACCGAAAACGCTAACAGACGAGCACGGCAAAATCGTTCTGAGTGGGATCCATATTTACGGCGAAGTCGTTCACATGTTTGTCGAGCGTGATGATTACACTGGGCCCTTCATGCCGACATTTGTGAAATGGGAGCCATCGTTCCGCGCGTCCGAGACTGGGCTGCAGTATGTCGATCACTGCGTCGGGAACGTAGGTTGGAATCAGATGAATCCGTGGGTGAAATTTTATGAGGAAGTGATGGGATTCCGGAACATTCTTACCTTCGACGATAAAGACATTTCGACTGAGTACTCCGCGTTGATGAGCAAGGTGATGAGTAATGGAAACGGGTTCGTGAAATTTCCGATTAACGAGCCAGCCGAAGGCAAAAAGAAATCGCAGGTGGAAGAATACCTCGACTTTTACGATGGGGAAGGCGTGCAGCACATAGCCATGGCGACAAACAACATCCTTGAAACAGTCACCGATCTTCAGAATCGCGGGCTCGAGTTCCTGAAAGTGCCTTCGAGCTATTACGACACTCTGCTCGATCGCGTAGGTCACATCGACGAAGAACTAAAAGCATTGAAGGAACTCGGAATCCTGGTTGATCGCGACGATGAAGGTTATCTTCTTCAGATTTTCTCCAAGCCGGTGCAGGATCGACCAACGCTCTTTTTTGAAATCATTCAGCGCAAAGGAGCGAAGAGCTTCGGGAAAGGCAATTTCAAAGCTTTGTTCGAAGCCATTGAACGCGAGCAAGCCGCGAGAGGAAATTTGTAAACAAAGGAGAATCGACAATGCCGTATTACAAAAAACTTGGCGAGATACCGCGAAAGCACCACATCTGGTTCCACCGCAACGGCGCCGGACCGGGTTACAACAACGAGGGCATCTACTACGAGCACGTAGTTACGACCGAAGGGTTCAACGAGGCATTTTCAATTATGTATCATCTGCGGCCGCCAACGCGGGTGCGTAATGTGAAGCTCCTGAAATGCGAGGAGCTTAAAAAAGTCACCGACAGTCCGCTCCGGCATCATCATTTGAAAACGGCCGACATTCCTCGCAGAGGAGATCTCTACACCGGCCGCATCCCGATTTTGTTTAACCAGGACGTGATCGCGTATCGTGCGCGCCCGGAAAACGCTTACGAAAAATTTCAGTATTATCGCAACGGCGGCGCGGACGAAATCATCTTCGTCTTCAAAGGTGGCGGCACACTCGAGTCGGTTTTCGGTAAACAGCGATATCGCTCGGAAGATTACATCGTGATTCCGCGGGGCATCACGTACCGGCTCGTTCCAGACAAGGTCGAAGAAGAAGATTACCTGATTCTCGAGTCCGTGGGACCGGTCCGTATTCCGGAGCGTTATCTGAACAAAGAAGGCCAGATCAAAATGGGCTCGCCTTACTCGGAACGCGATCTCCATGGCCCAACCGAACCACTGGCGGTCGACAAAGATGAAGACACCGAAATTTTAGTAAAGGACGGCCCACGCTGGACTCAAGTGACGATGGCGCATCATCCATTCGATGTCGTTGGTTGGGACGGCTACGTTTATCCGTTCACGTTTAATGCGCAAGACTTCGAGCCGATCACCGGCACGGTTCATCAACCGCCGCCGATCCATCAGACATTCGAGATTCGCGGTTATGTCGTTTGCACATTTGCGCCACGAATGCTTGATACTCATCCAGAGGCCGTAAGAATTCCGTGGGTGCACGATAATGTCGAGGCGGACGAAGTTTTGTTTTACGTGCGCGGCAATTTCGGGTCGCGTCGCGGGATTGAACCCGCGTCGATCACGCTGCATCCGCGTGGGATTCCGCACGGGCCGCATCCCGGTACCATCATGGCGAGCAAAAACGCTACGCGAACAGAAGAGCTGGCGGTGATGTTCGACACGCAACATACACTGGAGCTCACTGAGCAAGCTGTTGCGCTCGATGACGACAAATATCCGAAGAGCTGGCTCGATTGACTCGTAGCACAGGCTTCCAGCCTGTGGGGCGGCCAGGCATCTTGCCTGGCCAATTCACCGTCGCCGCAGGCAGAACGCCCGCCGCCTTCACAGCCAGAATAGCTGTGCCACGTTTAGGCCGTCACTCCTTGAGAGAGCGCGTACTCACGCTAAACTAATCCGATGCGCGACGGAAATTCCGAAACCGAAACTGAGTTGCAAGCAGCTGAACGCCGAATTAGCAAGATTCAACCTTGCGGCGCGGCTCGGGTCGCCAGCATGGAGCAATCCTTTCTCGGCTTACTCGAAGCCATCGGCGAAGATCCACAGCGGGAAGGGTTACTTAGAACGCCGGGCCGCGCAGCGCGTGCATTCGAATTTTTAACCGCCGGTTACAGGCAGAGCTTGGATGGACTAATCAACAATGCGCTCTTCGAATCCGAAGCGAGCGAGATCGTTCTCGTCAAAGACATCGAGCTATATTCGTTATGTGAGCACCATTTGATTCCGTTTATCGGGAAGGCGCACGTCGCCTACATCCCCAACGGTAAAGTCATTGGGCTGTCAAAAACTGCGCGGGTCGTGGATATGTTCGCGCGCCGGCTTCAGATCCAGGAGAATCTGAC
>DASXYB010000134.1:0-4246 GCA_036502745.1 Candidatus Udaeobacter sp. | reverse complement strand
AATCCTGACCCGGAGCTATTCCGGATGGGTGCCTCAGCGGTAGCTATCATCAAAGGTCCGCCGCGAAACTAATTTCATGAGTGCGACATTCCTTGAAGCCCGCCCGGGTGATTCGGCTTGGGTTGGCTGGCTCAAGCGCGAGTTAGCGCCAACGCACCTGCGCGAAATCAGAACAGTCATCATAGTGGTTGGTGCGGTTTTGTGCGTCGTCATTTCGATGACGCTCCAAGTACCCGAGCTCGCTACCAGCGCCTACATGGTTTTCTTCGCCTCGAAGGCGAGCAAGCGACTCACGACAGTTACCGGAGTCGGTGGAGCTGTCGTTCTGACCATCGGCGTTGGTGCCACTCTTCTGCTTTACAAATTCACTTACGGCCATCCGGAACTGCGCATTCCCGGAATGGCAATCGCGCTGTTCCTTGGAATGTGGTTGTCCCGTGTTCTCGTACTGGGCGCGCTTGGATTCCTTCTTGGCTTTGTCGTCGCTGTCTCGCAATCGGTTGGCGAAGAGATTCCTTCACCTGAACTATTGGTCCGCGGACTTCTTTGGCTTTGGGTCGCACTGGCGTACGCCATCGCGATCACCGTCATCCTGAATCTGTTCTTTTTGCCAGACCAGCCGGAGGCCGCTGAAGAGCGGCCGAAACCGAAAGGTTTCTTGGTGGCGGACGCGTTCACCAATCCGGCGCACGTGCATTTCGCTCTCAAAGTCACTTTCGCGGCGATGTTCTGTTACATCGTTTATGAGGCGATCGATTGGTCGGGAATCCATACGGCGTTCATCACCTGCACTTTCATTGCGCTCGAAAGCACCGAGGCAACGCTCTACAAGGGAACTCTGCGAATCGCGGGCTGCGTGATCGGTGGAGCGCTCGCGCTTTTTTCCATCGTGTTCCTGATGCCGCACATGGAAACGATCGCGTCGCTCGTGGTGCTCGTGGCTTGTGCCGCTGCCATCGCGGGCTGGGTTGCGGCCGGAAGCCAACGAATCAGTTATGCTGGGCTGCAACTCGCATTCGCATTCTTTTACAGCGTCTTTCAGGGATACGCGCCGGATACCGATCTCGATAACGTCCGCAATCGCGTCGTCGGAATTCTTTTTGGTCTGATCGTTACCGGCCTGGTCTTCCAATACATCTGGCCCGAGCGCGCTCGATTCGAACCGCGAACCGCACAACAATGAAGTCGTGGAAGAACGCCTTTATTGCACTGTCGATTTTCGCATGGTGTGGTTGCGCCCATCTCGCCACGGTCAAAACTACGCAGCCGCGCATTCCAACAATCGCCTCGAGCGATGTGCAACTCAGGGATGCGGCAGAATACTTGATGCGCGCGAAGAGAGAGACGCCATTAGTTGCGTTAGGCGACGACCTCGCGGCTGCAAGGCTTTCACTCAGTGTCCTGGAACGGCAACCTAACGACTCGTCGGCGCAAAGCACTTACAACTTCTCCGTCGGGCGTGCGGTTGGGAACATTAAGCGCGCAAACCTGCAGCCGTGGCGGCAGTCGAGCAGGATTCCTTTCAATCAGGGAAACTTTCTTCTGAGCACTGCCCGCCCTGTCGACGCGGAACATGATCCAAGCCGATATGACTTGTTTCCGACAGACACGCTGAAGATCAACGGGCGCTTTTTCAAAACACGTTCGCGCGTTTCTGGAATCGGAGCCCCGCTGGTTGCAGTCGGCCGCGAAGAGAATCCGCAATTTCGCCAACAGTACAAACTTCGCCGCGTTTACGCGCCCGCTACGGCAGTCATCCAATTTTCAGGCCTGAAAGCGGACCTTAAGTTTGTTGATCCATTCCAGGCGGAGCGAGTTGCTCTAGACAAGCGCAATTTTCCCTTGGCTGAGGATCTTGGCGCCTCGACCGCGATGTTGATCGCGCGCGAGCGGCCGGAGCGGCTTGGCTTCGCCCGTGTGCTGAATCCGCAAAAGTACGCCGACACGGCAAGACTGACCCAACTGCAGCCATTCGATCCAGCGCGGACGCCAGTGATTTTCGTGCATGGCTTGCAGGAAACTCCGGTGGGCTGGGCTCCGATGATCAATTCCTTATGGGGCGATCCAAGGATTAGAAAACATTATCAATTCTGGGTTTACAGTTACCCCAGCGGTTATCCTTATCCGTACTCAGCCGCGCTCCTCCGCCAAAGCCTCGATGGGATCGAGCGCGCATTTCCCCATCATAAACGGGTCATCCTGATCGGCCACAGTATGGGCGGAATGATTTGCCGCTTAATGATCACCGACGCCGGCGACCAAATTTGGCGCGCGTTTTTTGTCATGTCTCCGGCCAAGACTCTGCTCGCGGCAGATACTCGCAAACTTCTCGCGGAGTCACTTATATTCAATCATCGGCCTGACGTGCAACGGGTCATATTTATTTCAACGCCTCATCGCGGTAGCAAGTTAGCGTCGGGCTGGATCGGCCGGATCGGCGCCGCCCTGGTCAGAACTCCGGGGCTGTTTGCGTCAATCTACACTTCGACCAAACCGCTTTTGGTCTCCGATCCCGCTGCGCGACCGCTCAAGCGCATGCCCAATAGCGTCGATACGCTTGAGCCTAACGACCGGTTTGTGCTCGCGGTCGACAGACTTCCTATCACGCGGAGCGTTCCATATCACTCAATCATCGGCAATCGCGGCCGCGGCAACACGCCAAACAGTTCGGACGGTGTCGTCCCGTACTGGAGCTCCCATGTCGACGGCGCGCAATCGGAGCTAATTATCGATTCGGGACACGACGCGCAAACCAATCCCGAAGCGATTAGAGAAGTTGATCGCATTCTGAAAGTGAATCTGTCCCACAACGATAACTGAGAGGTTTTGGTTTTTCGGTGGCCAGTTCTGTCGATGTCGATCCACTTAAGTGGACTGAGACTTGCGTTGAAGTCCGAGCCGCGGAGGAGTCTGGATTATGAACATCGATAAGATCGGCAGCCGACAACAACTTTCGCTGCGGAGGGCGTGGTTGAACCGCCTCGATTCAATTTTCCTGCATCGCGGCAGCTACACATGTGTAAATCTGGCGCGTGGATTGGCATTTCGCCTGATTCGCATCCACCAAAAACCTAGTTGGACTAGGATTTGTGCTAGAGTTGAAAAATCATTTCGTAGAGCCACTCGGTAGCGTCAGCGAGGAAACTTTGAGCAACCGTGAGACGGTGGCACCAGCAACTATCCGGCGGGCGACGTGAAAGCACTTCTCGAAGCAAAGCCTCAAGCTTCGGATTCAGTTCGACGGTGCGACTCTCTCGATTCTTCGCCAACCCATCCGCTCCGATTTCGACGCGTTCTCTTTGGAGATCGACGTCATCAAGCCGCACGCTGCAAAGCCTCTTGTTTCCGGCTTCCGCTGAATGCGAGAAACTGCACATAGTCCGCCAACTGACGACCGTTTTTTGCGCAAGCTGTCAACGCCGCCCGTATCAACGATTCGAATTCGTCCGGCGTAATTAATCGCCTCTTGGGCGACGGTGGCGGACGTAGTCTCGGCATCTTCGGGAGATCGCTCAGGTGTCCATCCTGAACGGCCATGTTGAGAACATTCCGAAGCATCAGAAGATCGAGTTGTCCGGTGCGCTCGGAAACTGGGGCAGGAAACGACCGCAAAAGGTATCCCCCTTTAATCGCCGATCGACATAGCCGGCGATGACGGCGGTCGTGACTCGATCAAGTCGCACGTGCCCAAGATGGTCGCGCCAGCGGTCGAGGGCTTGCCGTTCGTTTTGGATTGTGCCGGCCCGCTTCTTTTGAACGGCCGCTTTCTCGAAGCAGGCGTTGCAATAATCAGAAAATAACGGCTTCCGGCCAAGGCTGCCTAACGCACTTGTCCGACGCTCGTGGCGCTTGATCTCGAGTGCTTCCTTGGCCGCTTGAAGCGTTCGAGCAGGCTGCTGATTTGAATCCAAGAGCGCCAGGCGCCTCGGCGCTTTTTTCCCATGGCCGACATCGAGCCAGAGTTGGCCATAGTAGCGACCATTCCTGATGTAGAGTCCCGGAACTCGTCGATTGCGAGAATCGTTCGCTGGCATAAACTGCCGCCGATGATTGAGCGAAACGTCGGAATCCTTGCGTTGGACGCCTTCCGCTCCCTTCGACCGACTTTGGGCATTTCGCCGCGTTTCACTCACTTGCACCTGATTTCTCTAGCACACGCGAAGAGCAAAATTTTCATTAGACCGTTTTTCCCTCGTGAGTATCAGCAGCCAGGGTGGCGAAATTGGCAGACGCGCCAGACTTAGGA
>DASXYB010000133.1:0-13247 GCA_036502745.1 Candidatus Udaeobacter sp. | reverse complement strand
GAGCGCCGTATTATCTGGCAGCCGCTTTTCTTTTTACCGCGATGCTGATGTCGACACGCATTCAGCAAACACCGGTCCAATCACAAGAGACCATACCGCCGACCGTGCCGTTGGTGCCACCAGAGATCACCGCGACTGGCGCTGCGCCGATTACCGAAGCGGAAGAAAACATTTGAGCATTCAAGTCGCGTCAGCGATTGAGTGAGTGTGAGAGCAGGTGCGCATTCGTTGATTGCCGCAATTACGATCTGTTCATGGATCGCGATCTCTAATCATTGCGCGTTCGCGGCGGTCGCGACGCAAATCGACAAAGCGCAAACCGAGTGCCCATTCCATTCCAAGCCTGCGAAACAAAAAGAACAATCCTCGCAGGTGCAGTGCTGCAAAATTCTGCGTGCCGTTGTTTTTGCGAAAACAAAAGATTGGGCACGCAATGACGCTAAATTCTGCGACGCGAATTTTGCCGTTCAGGCGATTGCGTTCGTTGCATATTCGTCGCGAACTGTTGATCCGCTGTTACTCGACACCGGACCACCCGGCATATTTTCGTTCGCTGAATTGATCTTGCAGCACAGCCTTCTCGCTCACGCTCCGCCTTTCGTCGTGTAGAGCAGTCGCAATTGCGTTCTGCTTGTAGGGCAACCGCTCCGGTTGCCGTGTTTCTGGCAGGCGAGGCGCCTGCCCTACAACCAGACGAAATGCGAAAACACATTTCAGCCATAATCGCAAGCGCAGTTGTGTTGTCGGTGACCCGCACTGTGATCGCACAGCACTCACATCGCGAGCGCGAGACGGAGCAAGCGTATTCTCAGGGACACGAGCAGGAGCAGAAAAAGATACAGAAGTACACCTGCTTAATGCATCCCGAAGTTATGACCGATCATCCGGGAAATTGCCCAAAATGCGGGATGAAACTCGTGCCGATAAAGGAGAAGAAACGTCGAACGCCCAACGCTCAACGTCCAACGGCAAGCCCAGACCATCTGATGCACGATGAAACCGAGATGGCGATGTCGCATCATCATCACGGCGACCACGAGATGCATGCGCCTTCACATGAAAGCCACGAGATGCAGATGGAAATGCACTCTACCATCGATCTCGCCGATCCGATGAGCCGCGAAGGTTCCGGCACAAGCTGGATCCCGGATTCATCGCCGATGTATGGTCGCATGTTCATGTTCGGTGAGAACATGCTCATGTTGCACGGCGCGATTTTCCCGCGCTATACCACCGTAAGCACCCGACGCGGCGATGACCGGATCGACGCGCCGAACTGGTTCATGGCGATGTTTTCACACCCGCTCGGCGAGAGCACCCAATTCGGTTCACGCTTAATGATGAGCCTCGATCCGCTGACCGAAGGCGGACGCGGTTATCCGCTGTTATTTCAAACCGGCGAAGCGTGGAATGGCGAGGCTTTGCACGACCGCCAACATCCGCACGATCTGTTCGACGAAGTTTCTTTCAGCCTCTCACAGAAATTCGAGCACGATCTCAGCGCCTACATCTATTTCGGCTATCCGGGTGAGCCGGCGCTCGGTCCGCCAGCATTCATGCATCGTCCATCGGCAATGGACGACCCCGATGCGCCGATCGGACATCACTGGCAGGACTCCACGCACATTACGTTTGGCGTTGCGACGTTCGGCGCGCAGTGGCGCAACCTGAAACTTGAGGGCAGCATCTTCACCGGACGCGAGCCGGACGAAGATCGTTACGATTTCGATCGGCCGCGTTTTGATTCATACAGCGGCCGCCTCTCTTGGAACCCAGCACGAAATCTGGCGCTGCAAGTTTCTTACGGTTATATCAAGAGCCCCGAAGAGCTCCACCCCGAAACCAAAATCCATCGCACGACTGCCTCGGCGATTTACAACCTCCCGCTGGGCCGCGATACCAATTGGTCCAACACCTTTGTCTGGGGCCAGAACAACGCGACTGACGAAGGAAAAACCCAATCGTTTCTGATCGAATCAAATTACCAGCGGTGCCGCGACACGATTTACTTTCGTTGGGAACGCGTGCAAAAATCCGGACACGAACTCGTTCTCAAGCCGTTCGATGAGTCCGAAATTTTTCCAGTCAGCGGCTACTCGGTCGGTTACGTCCGCGACTTATCACATGGCAAAGACATCGACATCGGCCTCGGCACCCAATTCACGATCAACGATCGGCCCGACAGTCTCGACCGCTACTATAGCGACGATCTCGGGTACGCCTTCCAATTTTTCCTCCGCATTCGCCCATCGTTACACGCGGATGGAGAGCACACCCATCGAGAGCAAATTCCTGGAATGGGAAAATAATCGCGTGCCACGGCAGTAGCGTCGGACAGGCATAATCGTTGGGCGAAACACGACGCGTACGTAAGCCGTCGCTCCTGCTGCCTTGTCATCGCGTGCGACCTGCGTGAAAATCAACAGCCATGGCTCTGCGACTGCCGAAACAAGATTATCACGACATTGAGCGCGTCATCGAGCTGGACTTTGTGCGTGCAACTGAAGCAGCAGCATTGAATTCCCTCCGCTGGCTCGGGCGCGGCGACAAGGAAGCGGCAGACGCGGCAGCCAGTGACGCCATCCGCGGGATGTTCGATCTAACGAATATCTGCGGCGAAGTGGTTATTGGCGAGGGAATCAAGGACAATGCGCCGGGCATTTTCAAAGGCGAACAACTCGGCACGTGGTACCCCGGTTCGCCGGAATTTCATATTGCACTCGATCCAATCGACGGCACGACGAACATTTCAAAGGGCGCGCCCAATTCGATCAGTTGTATCGCGGCCGCAAGCCCAGAGGAAGGCGTGAAAGTAGCGCTGCGCGACATCCCTTCGTTTTATATGTCAAAGCTGGCGTACGGACCGCGGGTTATCGAGTACATGAAGAAACGCGGCGATTCGTTGCACCTCGACATGCCGATCGCCGAAATGTTGGGAATTGTTGCGCACGCGGTGAATAAGCGCGTGCAGGATGTTGCGGTGATGATGCTGGATCGGCCGCGTCACAAAGAGATCGTGGAACAAATTCGCGCGGCAGGCGCTTCGTTGCGGATGATTGGCGACGGCGACATTGCGGCGGCCATCGCGCCCTCATTACCCGAGCCAGATGTCGATCTTTACATGGGAATCGGTGGTTCGCCCGAAGCAGTGTTGGCGGCAGCCGCAATCAAATGCCTTGGCGGGGATATGCAATGCAGGATGTGGCCGCGCGACGACAAAGAGCGAAAAGGCCTGGTCGCCGAAGGCCATGAACAAGATCTGGACCGCATATACGCAGCAGACGATCTGGCGAATGGACAGAACATCATTTTCTGCGCAACCGGCATCAGCGACAGCGCGCTCCTTAAAGGTGTGCGGGCCCGTGGCGGCGTCACGGCAATCACCCACTCAATTCTCATGCGAGCTAAGAGCAAAACAGTGCGTTTTGTTCAAGCCCGGCATGACTTGCAGATAAAAACGATCCGGCTTCGGTCGGATAACCGCGAACACATCCTCTGACGCACTTCTCGTTAGGCACCGGCACCGGTAGCCTAACGAATCGGTAAAGGCTCGGTTGAATATGGCTCGTTCGAGCCTATTGCTTACACCTGCCTTTGCGTTTTGAGCAGCTTAATTGCATCGCGTAACTCGGCAGCTCGTTCGTAGAGTTCCTTCGCGATCGCTGTTTCCATTTCGCGCTGCATAACCTCCAGCTTCGAAAGCGGGCGCTTGGATTTCACTTCCTCAAGCCATTCGTCAAGAAATGCGATCTCCGCGCTTTTGGATACCAGTTCTGGAAAGTTCGACTGTTGTAAAAAATCCGTGATCGCTTCGCGGCCGCGGTCAATTTCGGCGATGGCGTCGGGAAATTTTCCTTGAGCAAGAAAGATGGAAGCCTTCGCGCGGGTATTCATCATGAGCACGTAGGGCCGAAACTGTTGCAGGCTCCAGGAGAAATCCTCGCGATCTGTGTGGTCGTTGACGAACGTAAAAAGGTCGAGATTCCGCTGTGTATCGCGCACGACGCCTTCGAAATCGTTAATCTGAAACAGGCTCAGATATCGATGATAATATTGGATGCCTTCCTGCTGCAGTTCCGCGCATTGCTCAGGGGTAAGCTCGTAAGCCTCGCCCTTCTGTTCGGATCGTGTCGCGCGCTTCCTGTGGTACTCCAGGAGCGATTCGCAATTATGAGGACGCCGCCCATCCGGCCGCCCAGTGATTTCCATTTGCAGCACGCCAAGATCCACGCGCAGCTGCAATTTTTCACGACCGTCGAGCCCGGTGATTTTGCGCACTTTAACGGTGCCGCTCTCGTAGGGCCAATCTTTCAGAATGGTGTTGAGATCCAAGCTCATCGTACGGAACATCCAACATTCACTGTTCGCTTGTCAATAACTTCGCGGTTGGGCGGCGATACAGAAGCGACCGAGTGGTGACACAAATTTGTAGTAGTCACTACATACTCCTGCTTTAGCATTGCCTCGATGGAAGATTCTATTGACGCGTTCATTCGCTTTCTTGCAGTGGAACGTGGTCTCTCCGAAAATTATCAGCTTTCGACCCAAAGATCGCTGACCGAATTCGCGCAATGGTGCGCTGCAAAGAGAAAAATAGCTGACGCGCGCGGCGTGACTCTGGCGATGATGAGTGAGTATCTTGCGGACCGCAAACGCTGCGGGCTCTCCGCCTCTTCGATCAAGTTGGTCGCGGTCGCGCTGAAGATTTTTTTTCGGTTTCTCGCCGGCAAGGGAATCATCGAGCGCGATCCCGCCGAGGCTTTGGCGCTGCCTCGAATAGAGCGCTATCTCCCCGAAACGCTGAACGAATTGCAAGTGGAGCAGCTCCTCGAAAAAATCGACACCAAAGCCGTTCACGGTTTACGCGACCGCGCGATGATCGAGCTGCTTTACGCAAGCGGGCTGCGCATTTCGGAGCTGACAAACGCGCGACTGGAGGATTTCAATTTCGAACAGCGCATCGTGCGCGTGACCGGCAAAGGAAACAAGACCCGCTTGGTTCCCGTTGGGCGAAAAGCATGCGAAGCACTCGCAGCATATTTATATACCGAGCGACCAAAATTGGTGAAGCCGCGCACTAGCAGTGAAATTTTTCTCTCCGAGCGAGGCACGAAATTAACCACAGCGCGGATTTGGCAGATCGTTAAAAAGCACGCGCAACGCGCCGGACTTGAAAAGAACGTTTACCCGCATCTTCTGCGGCACAGCTTTGCAACGCATTTGCTCAGCAACGGCGCGGATCTTCGAATTATCCAAGAGATGCTGGGTCACGCGGACATATCGACCACACAGGTCTATACCCATGTTGATCAGCAACGGCTGAAGGCTGTGCATCGCCAATTTCATCCGCGCGCGTAGCGCATGAAACAACGCTGACCGCGCGGATTTTGAGTCGGGGATTTGTGTTGAACGCCCATCCACCATCGAGTATCCAGCATCCACTTGTGGTGAGGCAGCTAATTTTATGAAGCGAATTCTGTTCCTTTTAATCGCCCTAGCCATCGCCGCATTTGGCGGTTGGTACTACTGGCAATTCTCGCAACGATTTTCAAACGCTTCAGTCGCGGGGCTTCTGCCGCGGGAAACCATTTTTGTAGCGCAAATCCCGGATTTCAATCGCGCTCGCGATGAATGGCTGCAATGCGACGTTTATCAGCTGTACCGCGACCCTGCGGTGCAGGATTTTCTGCGCAAACCGCTGGGCAACATTCCAAAAACCGATTCGCTATCTCAAGCGCTGCTGGACATCGAACAGCTCGCTCCCACAAACGCATTTGTTGCGCTGACCTCAATCGACAATAACAATCCAAAATTCGTCGGCGGCTTCCATTTTCGCGGCAGCCAGGAAGAAGCGGAGCGCATCATTGATAAATGGCGCTCGATGTTCACGGGCCAAAACTCCAGGCTCAAGCGCGATAAAGTGCAATATCAAGGCCACGAAATCCAGGCGACCAAAACGGGTTCGTTCACTATTGCGACCGCATACGATGCTCCATGGTTTTTCGTGGCGACGGATGCGGCGGACATGCAGGCATTGCTGGATCGTGCCGATCACCGTTCATCAGATGTAGATAATAGGCTCGATAAGGATGAAGCGTATCGTTCAGCCATTTCGCGTCGGCCCTCCGGCGATGTGGCATTCTTTTATCTGCAGCCAAAGACGTTTTCCCAACGGCTCGCGGCGTTGCGTGCTGCTGTCGGCTCAACGCCGGCTCCCGGCGAAGGCACAATGCTCGAGAAAATGCGCTGCATTACCGGCTCAACGCGATTCGAGAACGGAAAAATACACGATGTACTTTTCCTGGGCATGCCAAAGCTGGAACACAACGCGACGCTCACCCGCTCATCGCTGTCTCTCGGAACGAAGGAGACATTCTTTTACCTCGCGATGCTGCTGAATCTTGCGGAAAGAATGGACACTCTCAATCAGGCGGCTGCCTTTGCAGGTACGAAGATTTTTCAGGCGCTGAGCGATAGTGGGATCACTGCCGCGGATTGGAAAGCTGCATTCGGCATCGAGCTTGGATCCCTGGCTAATTGGCCATCAGGGGCGCATTGGCCGTCGCTGCTGTTGACCGTGCCGGTGACTGACGCGACCAAAGCACGGCAGATCGTGGAAGCGCTCTTACGAGCCGAGGAAGAGGGTTCATGGACAGCGAACGAAAAAGATGGCGTCCGGTATTTTTCGAAGCAATCTGCTGCCAGCTTTGTCGCGATCACGCCTACGATCGCCTTGTCTGATCGCATTCTAATCGGTGGTTTGGATCCCACGTCCGTGGAAGACGCAATTAAACGAGCCCGTGGTAGCTCATCTGAACTTGCAGAATCTCAAACGTACAAGGGAGCCGAGCGCCTGCTTCCAGCGCCCACAAACTTTTTTGCTTATATCGATATGGCGCAAATGTACTCGCGGCTCGACGCTTCGCTTCGGCCGATGTTATTAATGGCCGCTGCATTCGTGCCCGCAGTTGCTGGCTCGATCGATCCGACCAAACTCCCACCTCCGGAAGTCATCACAAAACATCTGAGCCCTATTGTCTCTTCGCAGCGATACGACAACGACGGATACGTGGCTGAGTCAATCGGACCCATCACGTTAGATCAATTAGGAATAGGCGTTGCTGTTTTTAGTAGTTTCGGGGCCGCGGCCGCGCGGCATGCCGGTTTCAATGCGCCGGCCACAGCGTTTCCGCCTGCACGACCTCCTTCGCCAACCCCTTGAAAGGGCGAAACCTTGCGGTTTGCCTCTTTCGCAACTCGCAAAAGTCACGAGCCTTAGCCACTCACCGTGCCATTCCGGCACTGCTTGACTTTCCCTAACGAACGCGAAAGAAAACTGCTGCAGTTTTTCAAAAATCTGCTATTTTTGCGGCCCTATGGCTATTCTAAAGAAAAATGCATTCTCCCGTCGGGTTCCCGATCTGGTAACTGAGGAGCTGGTTGCTGTCCTCTCTCGGCGTTCTTCGTTCGAGTTCAAGCAGTTGTTCGATATAGTGCACGAGAATCTGCGGGCGCGGAATGCTGCCAGTGGCGGCGAGGAAATGCTGCGGCTGCGAGCCTATGAGAAGTTGCAAAATCTCGTCGCGCGCGGTGCCGTCAAAAAGAATGGCAAGAAATACAAGGGCTTACCGGCGGCTCTGGCGGCGGCGATTGCACAGCAGAATGGTCATCTGGCCGGCGTGAAGTAAGCCGGTTTTCAGGACGAACTGCCTTCAGGGCAAATTTCCCGATGCTGCGCGACTATTTGCCGGTCCTCCTGCAAATCATTGTAGTCGCTCTCTTTGCTGTTTCAGCGCTGCTTTTCAGCATCCTGGTAGGGAAACGCGGAAGACGCACACGGGCGAAAGACATGGCGTATGAATGCGGGATGATTCCGCAGGGGGAACACCAGCCGCGCTTCAGTGTGAAGTTCTATGTCGTGGCAATGCTCTTCATCCTGTTCGACTTGGAGATCGTGTTTATGTATCCATGGGCGGTCGTTTACCGCGACGCTATCAAGCAAGGCAGCACGATCTTCTGGAGCATGCTGAGCTTTATTACCATCCTGATGGTCGGGTACGTGTACGCGCTCAAAAAAGGCGCGCTCGACTTCAGAAAATAACCTTCCGAGCCTTGCCTTGCCTCGGCGGCCTGCGATTCGTTAGATCGTTAGCGTGATGGACGTACTACAGCGATCGGCCGAGAACAAGGCTGAAGTTATCGAGCACGTTTTGCCGCACGGCACAACGCCGGATGATGTGGAATTGAGCATCGTCATCCCGGCCATGAACGAGGAAATTACCGTGGGAGAATTCATGGAGTGGTGCAAGGAAGGCATCGCGCGCGCTGGAGTGAGCGCACAAATTCTGATCGTCGACAGCTCGACTGATAACACGCCGAAGATTGTGCTTGAACACGGCGGCGAAATTTTACGCGTTCCGAAGCAGGGAGTCGGCAGCGCGTACCTCGACGCAATTCCGTACATTCGCGGAAAATGGATTTTGATGGGCGACGCCGACTTAACTTATGATTTTCGCGAAATCGCTCCCTTCGTGGAGGAATTCCGCAAAGGCGCGGAGTTCATTATGGGCAGCCGGTTTCGAGGCAGCATTGAAAAAGATGCGATGCCGAAACTGCACCGTTACTTCGGCACGCCTCTCACGAACTGGATTCTGAACCGAATTTATCGCAGCGACTTTTCCGACATTCATTGCGGCATACGCGGCGTGACTCGTGAAGCATTGGACAAAATCAACATCACGTCGCGCGGTTGGGAATACGCGAGCGAGATGGTGCTGAAGGCGGCGCGACTGAAACTCATCAGTTCGGAAGTGCCGATCAAATTCTACAAAGATCGCGAAGGACGACTCAGCCACCACTTGCGCGTAGGTTGGCGCTCGCCCTGGCTCGCAGGTTGGGTCAACCTGAAAGTAATGTTGGTTTACGCGGCGGATTCATTCCTGCTTAAGGCTGGCGTTGCGCTTCTGGTAATTGGGTTGGTGCTTTCTTTGGGGCTGGCAGCCGGGCCGGTCAGGATCGGCAGAATTGGTTTTAGCCTGTACTGGATGTTGCTCGGAGTGATGTGCGCGACCTTGGGCTACAGCTCGATTCAAATCGGAGTTCTTGCGCGCGTCATGCACGGATTACGGCCTCGGTTCGTGGACCGGTTACAGAAAATCATGACGTACGACCGTGGAATGATCGCCTCAGCTGGTCTCAGCGTCGCGGGTTTGGTGCTTCTCGGGAATCTGACCTATCACTATTTGAAACACGGATTGCAGCTCGAAGCGATTTCGCACCCTGCGATTCTCGGTTTACTGCTCATCATCCTTGGGTTCCAAACGTTCGGCTTTACGTTGCTGGTGGAAGTGGCAAAACGCCTTATCTCAAAATCCCAGCAGTGAGTCTGCGCGCGCACGAAAGTTATGGGCAGCACGGACTAACTCCGGTCGATCGTCTGGGAGTGTGGCTTTCTGAACGCGCGATACGCCGGCATCTGCCGAATCGCAACGATCTCGAGGTGTTGGAACTCGGTTGTGGGTATCGCGCCACGCAGTTGGTCGCCTTGGAAGCACAATTAAAGCGAGGCATCGGAGTGGATTTTCAGATCGCGCCGGAGTTGCGAACGCTGGAGAAATTCACCTTCCATGAATGGGCAATTGAAGGAACCTTGCCAAACCTCGAAAGCCAAAGCGTGGACGTCGTCATGCTCATCTCCGTACTAGAACACTTGGCTGAGCCGCAGTTTGTCATCCAATCTGCCTGGCGTTTGCTCAGACCTTCGGGGATGCTGTTGGTAAATGTCCCGACGTGGAGTGGGAAGCGATTTCTCGAGTTGTCCGCATTCCGGTTCGGATTCAGTTCTAAAGTAGAGATCGACGATCACAGAATGTATTACGGCAAACGCGATCTTTGGCCGATGCTGGTTCGCGCTGGCTTCAAGCCTAGTCAGATCCGACTGCGGTATCACAAGTTCGGCTTGAATCTCTTTGCATCTGCTAAGAAAACCAACGCCGATCAGCATACCTAGCGAAACTGGTCAGATCCTCGACTGATCACGTTCCAGCCGGCATATATTACTTTCTGTGCAGATCACTGAAGGCAACCAGGCGCCGAATCTTCTTCCGGTCACTCTGGTTCTCACCGCCATCCTTTGGTTCTTCACCATGACTGGCGGCGGAGACATTTTTGTTAAGGAAGTCCTGGGTGGTGCCTATGATTCGCAGGCGGAACACTTTTTGCGCGGCGATGTGGGCGTCGATGCATCTGAAATCGCACATGAAACAATGAACGTTAACGGCAAAGTACGGATGTACTTTGGCCCGTTCCCCGCGCTGCTTCGCGTACCTCTGAACTTCATCTATCCAGCGGGGCACGGAAAATGGTCGCGGATTTCAGGATTTTGCGCAGGCGTGATCGCACTCTTTGCGTTTGCCGGGCTGGTGGGAACTGCGTTGCGTTCATCTCCTCTTTCATCGCCCGCGCGCAATTGGATCGGTAACGCCTGCATGATGGGATTCGCGCTTGGCTCGCCATTGCTGTTGTTGCTGGGCAACCTTTCCATCTACGACGAAGCGATCATCTGGGGATTCACGTGGTCCGTCGCTGCGCTTTATTTTGTGTGCCGATGTCGAACAACTGAGGGCGCAGCGTTAACGCGATCACTGCTTGCGTTTTCGGTTTGCGCCGGCGCGGCTCTGCTTTCGCGGGCGACGTTCGGCGCGCCTTTCGTCCTGATTGCGCCACTACTTGCCATTCGTTTGTTCCACCGTCAGCCCATCCGAAACGTTTCCGCGCTGCTCCTGCCGCTGGGAGCTGCGCTCGTGTGTTACCTGTTTCTTAGCTACGCGAGGTTCGGTGACTTCAGCGGCATGAACATGCGGTATAACATCAATCCGGTTCAACGCGATTTCGCAATAAAACATGGACGCTTTAGAATCGAACGTGTGCCTTACAGCTTTGCGGACTACTTCTTTTTGCGAAGTCCCAAAATGCAACGTGAGGCCCCGTTTTTAAAAGCGAACCGGCAAGATTATGGCCATAAGGATCTTTATGTGATGCCATTCACAGAGACGTACTCTTCACTGTTGTGGTCTTCGTCTTGGATTCTGCTCGGCTCTGTGATCGGCGTGGCGATGTTGCTGCGACCCGGAGGCTCTCGTGGGGTGGACCGCGCAATCGCCGCGATTTTTCTGCTTCAAGTTATTGTAATTCTGTCTTTCATGGGATTATGCCAGCGTTACATTGCGGAGGTTTTCCCGTTTTTAATTTTCGTTTTTCTGATCTTTCTGCGACAGGGCAAAATCGCATTTCAGTTGCGCTATTTGTTCATCGCACTCATTGTTCTGTCGGTCTTAATCAATTCACTGACCACTGTGTCCTGGCTCGTGGAAGCAGATATGAACGTCCCGGCGACAACCCGCGCGAAATGGAACCAATTTTTAGGCAGAACGTCACGAAGTTAACAGGCCAATAGGGGCGCTGGACAAGCCGCTTCGGTGTTTCCATGTTGGCGTTCGCGAAATGATCATCACGCGTTCTCCATTGCGAATCTCGCTCGGCGGCGGCGGGACTGATCTGCCTTCGTATTATCGTAGCCACGGCGGGTTCCTAATAGCCGCGGCCATCGACAAATACATTTATATCACTGTTCATCGCCGGTTCGTGGATGGTTTTTTGCTGAAATACTCCCATCTCGAGGAGGTAGGCAGCATCGACGAAATCAAACACCCGATCATAAGGGAAGCACTGAGGCTTGCCGGCGTAGAGGAACGAAATTTGGAGATCGCAAGCATGGCCGATATCCCCGCTGGGACGGGGCTAGGCTCGTCTGGCAGTTTCACAACGGCACTGCTCAAAGCGCTACACGCCTTGCGCAAAAATCTGGTGCATCCATCGGAGTTGGCAGAGCAGGCTTGTTGTATCGAGATGGAGAAACTCCGCGAACCAATAGGTAAACAGGACCAATATATTTCGGCGTATGGCGGCATCACTTGTTTTGAATTCCTGCCGGATGGCCGCGTGCAGGCATCGCCGCTCAATGTCTCTGAAGATACTTTGTTGGAGCTGGAGGATAATTTGTTGCTGTTCTTTACCGGTTACGCGCGTTCAGCTTCAAACATTTTGAAGGAACAACATGATAAAAGCACGCAATCTGACGCAGCGATGCTGGAGAACTTGAATTTTGTAAAAGAACTCGGGCGCGAAAGTCAGCGCGCGCTGCAAAAGCATAATCTTCGCGAATTCGCGCGGCTGCTGGACGTTCACTGGCAGCGGAAAAAGGAACGCTCGGCTATCATGAGCAACGAGTTCATCAACGAATCTTATGATGTCGCGATGGCGAACGGCGCACTGGGCGGGAAATTGATCGGCGCCGGCGGCGGCGGTTTTCTCATGTTCTACGCCGAAGATAAGGCGCGCCTGCGTAATGCAATGCGCGTGAGGGGATTGACGGAAGTGCGGTTCCGATTCGAGCCCGAGGGCACAAAGATTCTTATTCAATGACCGCGCAAAGGAGCGACATCGAATTGGCGAATTGGCCCGTTGCCATCCTCGCTGGGGGTCTTGCCACGCGACTCCGGCCGGCAACTGACAAGATCCCCAAGGGGTTGTTGAGCGTGGCGGGCGAACCATTCCTCGTTCACCAGTTGCGGCTGCTTCGTTCCGAAGGCTTTCGTAACATCGTAATATGTGTCGGGTATCTCGGTGAGCTGATCGAAGCGGAGATTGGCGACGGAAAACGGTTCGGCTTACAAATTAAGTATTCGTTCGATGGGCCAATGCTTCTCGGAACTGGCGGTACGCTCAAGCGCGCCATTTCGAAGCTCGGCGAACGATTTCTGGTAATTTATGGAGACTCATTTATGCCGGCCGATTACGCCGCTATCGTACAAGCTTTTGTTCGGCGTGAGAAATCGGCTTTGATGACGGTGTTCGAAAACGAAGGCCGCTGGGATGCGAGCAATGTTTGGTTCGACGCGGGAAAAATTCATCGTTACGACAAAAAAATGCGCACACCGGAAATGCGTCACATCGACTATGGCATAGGCGTTTTGACCCAGGGGGTATTCGCTGATTTTCCCGACAACACGCCATTTGATTTGGCCGATGTATATGCGCGTCTCGTATCCGCGAAACAAATGGCTGCGTATGAAGTGAAACAACGGTTCTACGAGATCGGCTCAGCGGAGGGGCTTGCGGAACTTGATGCGCTGTTGCGCAATAAAATAGTTTCCCTCCCTGCATGAGCTATTCAAAACAACACTTGC
>DASXYB010000132.1:0-5254 GCA_036502745.1 Candidatus Udaeobacter sp. | reverse complement strand
CGGCGCTGCTGCCGGTTTGGCGGCAGCATTCAACGCTCCACTGGCTTCGGTCGCATTCGTGCTCGAGGAAATTATTGGCGATCTCAACAGCCGATCACTCGGTCCGGTGCTGCTGGCTGCAGTGATCGGCGCTTTTGTGGTCCATGCATTCGTGGGCGCGCAACCGGCGTTCGTCCTGCCGCACATCGACGAGCCGACGTGGCGCGCTTATCTGTTGATGCCTTTTGCCGCTGGGCTGGCCGCTCTGGCGGGAGTTAGTTTCCAACGCGCGACTCTCAAGTTACGCAGCGGCCTGAAAAAGCTGCGAACCGTTCCGCATTGGCTGCATCCCCTCGCCGGTGGATTAATCACGTGGCTGATCGGCATAACTGTGTTTCTCATAACAGCACGCCTCGGTGTGTTCGCGCTCGGCTATGACGATTTGACCGATGCGCTCGATCACGGCTTTACCTGGCAACTGGCTGCTACACTGTTGGCCGGAAAATTGACGGCGACAATTGCCTGCTATGGATTTGGCGGATGCGGCGGAATTTTTTCACCGAACCTTTTCTTCGGCGCAATGTGCGGAGCGATCGTGGCCGGACTTGGCGGACATTTTCTACATTTGAACCAAAGTGACACTGTTGTCCTCGCAGTCGGCGGAATGAGCGCTTGTCTGGGAGCTGTCATTCTCGCACCGGTAACAGCGATCCTGATTATCTTCGAGATGACGCATCAGTTTGCGCTCGTGCCCGGATTAATGCTGGCAGGTTTGATCAGCCAGGTGATCGCGCGGTCGGTACATCACACAAACTTTTACGACGAGATCCTCTGCCAGGATGGCCACAACCTCGATCATTTGATTCCGCCGCGCGACTTGCGCTCGTGGCAAAATCTTCCGATCTCCGCTCTTGCCAATTTCAAACCGGTGGTGGCGAGCGATCTTTCGACGAAGGCCTTGTCTGAATTGCTGGAGCAGCATCCTTACCGGCGTTTCCCGGTGGTGGACGACGGCAGACTCACAGGAATCGCGTCACGAGCCGAGATTACTGCAGCAATGAAGGAACACCGACAACTGAATTTAGAAGAAGCTGTTACGTGTCGACCGGACCAATCCATTCGCAAATCTCAGGCGCAGTTGATTCAGTCAGCTACGGGCACGCTGGTGATCACCGACGATTCCGAGAGCAAATTGCTCGGAATAATGACGCTGCACGATTTGGTGCGCGCACAACTGGCAGTCGCAGAACGCGAAAGCGGCTCCGGCTAACCTCATTGAACTTTATCCCAGCTGTTCCAGCCGCCTAGCGCTGGGCTAAAAATCACTTTTTGCCTGCGCGCGTGTAGTTGATCTCCATGGTTTTCTTCTCCTGGCCACCGCGGTTTTCATACCACTCGAGCACCATGTGGTTATTGTCGGGGACCTTGATCACTTCGCGAACTGGTGTCTTCATTCCGGGCACCATTTCGATTTCGCTGGTATACGTGAACGTCTTGGTGGCGGGATCGTAGGTGCCTTCGGAAAACTGAATGCCGGTGCTCATGTTATCGACCCACGAGCTCACAAACTTCTGCTTTGCGTTATCATAGCCTTCGACGCCCATCCCTTTGAATTGCACATCCTTCATTTTGCCGTCTTGGCCTGGCATCTGCATTTTACCTGTGACATCCATCATCACGTACCGTCCTCCCATGAGGTCCTTGCGTGTAGCAGTCCCTTTGGATTCCTGCGGTTTGGCGTTCGGATCAGGGTTCATCCACATTTTGATGGCGAAATTCCAATTGCCGTTCATGGCTGAGAGCAGCTTGTGGTTTTCATTGAGTTTCGACATCTCGATCATCTGCTTCATCATCTCCTGAGGGTTAGGCGGCTGGCCGGTTGCACTTGCCGGTTGAGCGGCAGATAAGGTCGGTGCAGCCGGAGGCGATGTGGCAGGAGTTTGCGCGAACAAAGAAGTCGCGAGCAAGAACGCGAAGAGCATTGTGATTAATGGCGTAAAGATTTTCATGGCGGCATCTTGCCAGTGACCCATCGGTCCTGGCAAGCGACAATTAAGCTTCTGAATTCCCCTGCTCGAGTTGATAAGAAACGGTTTGCAGGACAATGCGACCATCGCGGATGACGAACGTGTCTACGCCGAAATCGACACGCGCGTTTGCTGACCGCGCACTCCACTGTATCAAGGCGTGCTCGCCGTCGACTGCTTTGAATGGAAATAGAAAGCGAGCGTCGGGAAGCTGATCGGCCAGCGCTTTGGCGGATGTGCGAACTGCGTCGTGGCCTTTCAAAACGCCTTTTTCGCAAAGCAACACAATGTCTTGAGCGTAGTTGTTCTCCAGGTCGCCTTCTATGTCGCCGCGCGCTCGGCGCTCGAGATGATCATCGAGCACTTGAATCGTGGAACGCGTTCTCATTTCACAGATGCGCGAGCGAACGTCTGCGTGACCGTATCATTGTCCAGAGAAAAATCCCACGACGCGCTGAGTGGCCAGCGTATGGTTTGCACCCATGAAACGAGAGAATCCGACAATTGAAATTTGTCCCGGCATCACGCGCCGGACCGTGGCGCACGGCAACACGATGTATCAGATGCTGGCCACGCTAGCTGCGGGGAGTATCATGCCTGCGCACTCGCACCCGCAGGAGCAGATCGTTCACATTCTCGAAGGCAAAATGCGGCTGATCGTCGAAGGGGTGCCGCATGAGCTGTCAGCAGGCGAATCGTTTTATCTGGCGAGCAATGTTTCGCATGGCGTGGAAACTCTTTCGGCGACCCGCGTCCTCGATACGTTCAGTCCGCCACGGACTGAGTACCTGGCGATCGACGAGAAAATTCTCCATGGAGCTTTGTAGCGGTTCCGGCAGCAACAAAGCAGCCCATTGAAAAACGGCTGTTATCCTTTTGGTTCGTCCGCGATTCGCAGCACAACTTTCCCGCGCGTGTGATGAGTCGCCGCTTGTTGCTGCGCCTTTACCGCATCACTCAACGGAAGAACTTCCGTCACAACTGGTTTGATTTTCCCCGCGTCGATCAACTGCGCGATCTCAGTTAGGTCGGCGGCGTCGGCATGGGAGGCAATACCTGTGCCACGTATTCCGTGTTTTTGAAGTTCATCTGGATCCGGTCGCGCAACCAGCGACATGACGATGCCACCTTTCTTCACAACGCCATATGACCGTGCGAGCGTGTCTTTGCCCACTGGATCGAGAACTGCGTCCACGTCCTTGGCGACATCTTCAAATTTCGTTTTGGTGTAATCGACTGCTACGTCGGCGCCGAGCTGGTTCAGAAGATCCTGGTTTGCCGTCGAGGCGGTCGCAATGACACGTGCCCCGCGCGCTTTCGCGATCTGCACCGCAAAAGCTCCAACTCCGCCTGATCCGCCGTGAATAAGAATTGTTTGTCCCGACTCAAGTTTCGCCACGTCCACCAACGCCTGCCAAGCCGTCAACGCACCCATTGGAACAGCCGCGGCTTCCACGAACTTGAGGGACTTTGGCTTCGGAGCGACTTCCCATTCCTTGACTGCCACGTAATCCGCCCAGCCGCCGCCGAAAGTTGGATAACCGTAAACCGCGTCGCCTACCTTCAGCTTTGTGACATTTGCGCCTGTTTTTTCCACGACGCCGGCGATGTCATAGCCTGCAATCAGCGGCAGATGGGTGCCGAATTCCTTCGCATATTTCCCACTGAGTGTGAGCGGATCGGCTGGATTTACGCTGCTGGCAATCACGCGCACCAGCACTTCGTCGTCGTTCGGTTCGGGTCGCTGTACTTGCTCAAGCTTCAGCACATCAGGCGCGCCATATTCATGAGCCACCACGGCTCGCATCTTTGGTGTTTCGTCAGCGCACGTTGTGCAGACACACACGAGTCCGAGAGCGGTTAAGCTCAACAAACCGAGAGCTGATCGGGGCGATTGCATGATGTTAAGTTCGCGCGCGATCGGTTGCAGTGCGAACCGGAAATTTATCTCGCGGTTACTACTCGCGGACATCGATGAAGATTTGCCAGCGTTTCACGCTCTCCAGTTTGAGAACGCCATGCTTCATCCAGGGATCGTTTTTTAATTTCTTTCGCACTTCATTTTCGTTATCGGCGTTGACGATCAGCATCGCGCCGCCTTCCTCGACCAAAGGTCCGCCCATCAAAACAAACCCCTCGGTAACGAGTTGATCGATAAATGCGGCGTGCTCTTTCCAAAATGGCTGCTCTCGGGTGCCCTTTGATCGATCTCGTCTAGGACCAGCTGAAGAGATTGTGACGAATGTGTTCTTCAGGGACATATGATTAGAGTTCTTAGCCGCAGATTAATGTTTTAGAGGTTTGGGCCAAATGCCGGCGTCTCGAAGAGAGCCCTACAGTTTAGAGAAAAGCGGCTGTCCGATAACAAGCGAATTGCAGCGGAGCAGACTCGGTGGAGAGTTATACTGAAGAATGAGCGCACATGCAGCAGATCAAAATTCAGGTTTAAGGAGAATCATCCTGGTGCTTCTCGCGCTTGGGGTGGTTTCGATGGTATCGCTGATCGTCGCCGGTGCGACGAGCTTGATCTCGTTAGCTGACAGGATTCACCCTGTCGCTGGTACGTGTGTGTTCTGGGTACTTTCTCTGGCAGCGGGATTTCTTGCGCTCTATTGCGCGATCGCTTACGCGCAGTTGCCGCCAGCGCTCGTGCCGCCGAAGGAAGCGTCCGGGCCCAAGCACGAGGCTTATTTGCAGACGTTGCTCTCGCGTCTGGCGACTAATCCGCGAACCCGAGAGTTGCCACTGAGCACAACCGCGGATGTTGAGGCAGCCATCCTGCATCTGTCTAAGGAAGCGGACGTGGTTGTGCGCAGAACGGCCAGCACGGTTTTTCTCAGCACTGCATTAATGCAAAATGGGCGTCTCGACGGGCTCATCGTGCTGTTCACACAAATTCAAATGGTCGGCCGCATAGCGCGGATTTATGTGCAGCGGCCTTCGCCTCGCGAACTGCTGCGATTATATGCCAATGTTGGCGGCACAGCTTTCGTCGCCAGCAGTCTCGAATCCCTAGACCTCGGAGAAATGGTTGCACCGCTTGCCGTGTCCGTGGTTCCGGCATTGAAAAGCGGAATTCCAGGTCTGAGCGGCATCTCAGCGCTACTGGTCAAATGCGTTTCAAACGGCGCGGCGAACGCGTTCCTCACATTGCGCGTTGGCGAAGTTGCAAGGCGCTATTGCGAACTCACATCGCATCATTCGCAGGAAGCGATCCGAAGATCTGCTACCGCTGCGGCCGTTCAGCA
>DASXYB010000131.1:0-8667 GCA_036502745.1 Candidatus Udaeobacter sp. | reverse complement strand
AAACGAATGGCCAGGTCGCCCATGCGCTTGATTCTTGCTCCGGCACTGTTCCTCGCTGGCGCGCTCACCATCCATGCCGCCGGTCAGCCCGGCATCATCAAAGGCGCGGATGAATTTGAGTTTGTTTATCGCGTCAAACTTCCGGAAATCACCGGCTCCGCTCGCATCTGGATGCCACTCGCAAAGACAGACGCCTTTCAAACCGTAACTGTCGAAAAACTGAATATTCCGATGAAGTGGGATAAGGTTCACGACCGGGATTACGCCAATGACATTTGCGTGGTGAATGCGCAAACGCAGGATAGTGGCAAGACGATCGAGCTGCGATACAAAGTCGTGCGCAAGGAAAAGGCCGCCTATCCAGCAGCAAACGCAGACGCAGCGCGCTATCTTCAACCGGAAAAATTAGTGCCGGTAAACGAAACGTTTAAAACGCTTGCTGAAAAAGCGACGGCCGGAAAAACCGATGACCTCGAGCGGGCGAAAGCGTTGTACGATCACGTGATCAGCCGTATGCGGTATGACAAAACAGGCACTGGCTGGGGCCGCGGAGACGCCGTGTATGCGTGCGATGCTCGCACCGGTAATTGTAGTGATTTCCACGCGTACTTCATCGCGTTGTCGCGAAGCATCAACATACCCGCGCGTTTCGCCATCGGCGCGACGATTCCCGCCGACAAGAAGGAGGGCAAGATCGAGGGGTATCATTGCTGGGCCGAATTTCTAGCGGACGATCAATGGGTTCCTGTGGATATCAGCGAGGCGTGGAAGAACCCAAAACTGGCGGATTATTATTTTGGTCACAATCCGGCTAATCGGTTTGAGCTGACCAAAGGCCGAGATCTGGTAGTCGACCCGGAGCCTGAGAGCGGACCGATCAATTTCCTGGTCTATCCGCTGCTTGAAATGAACGGTGAGGTTGTAAAGCCCGAAACGACCTTCGAATTCAGACGCATCGGTGCGTAACTCAGGCTTCCGAGCCTGCAAAGCATTTCGGCAGGCAAGACGCCTGCTCGACAAAACAGGCAAGATGGCTGTGTTACCAGCGCCGCGTTGTCGCTCGCTAGCTGGCGATGCTAAAATGACCCTCGCTTCATCCGGCGTCCTGATATGCCAAAAATTCCCTTGATGGATTACATCGGCAACCCGCTGCTCAGTTGTCTGTTTCTCGCTCTGCTCTGGCTTCAGTGGCAATTTCCGTTACGCCGGCAACATTTCAGTGTTCTACACCGGCTCGTACGGAATTTTGTATTGTCGATTCCCGGTTTCGCAGTCGTTCGTCTCGCGATGTTACCGATTCCAATCGCGATCGCGATTTGGGCGTCGGATCGACACGTCGGCTTACTGAATTGGTTTCACCTTCCGATGTGGGCTGTCGTCATCGCCACATTCCTTTTGATGGACTACGCCTATTGGTGGTGGCACTGGGCCATGCACATGGTGCCGCTCTTCTGGCGATTTCATAACGTGCATCACACCGATCTCGATCTGGATGTAAGTACCGCCGCGCGATTTCACTTCGGCGAAATGATCCTTTCCACCGGCTTTCTCTCGTTAGCCGTGGTGCTCTTCGGTATCGGGCCGATCATGCTCGTCGTATTCTTCATCGCCTTTGAGGGAGCGACACTTTTTCATCATTCCAACTGGCGTTTGCCAATTCACGTTGAGCGAGTTTTGAACCGGGTTCTCGTCACGCCGCGAATGCACGGGATTCATCATTCCATCGTGCAGCGCGAGACGAATTCGAACTGGGGCACGATGTTTAGTTGTTGGGACAAGCTCCATCGCACATTGAGACGCGACGTGCCGCAGGATGCCATCACGATTGGTGTCGCTGCATATCGCGAGGAAAAGGAACTTACACTGGGGAAACTCTTTGTTTTGCCCTTTGGTGCGCAACGTGAGTGGCGATTACCAAATGGCGACATCCCAGAACGCGCGCCGCGACCAGCTGAAGAGCTCGCTGAATAGTTTAGTCCCGCGCAGCCATGAACTAGAGGGGTCATTAGACGTTTGAAAGACTGCTAATGCTGGACAACTCTATGCACTCGGGAGGAAGAGCCAGCGACAAGCGTCTCAAATCATACTGTCGTAGCCAAAACCAAAGCACACGGAGCTCTCGACCGCGAAGATTACGCGGCCCGGCCGAACGCATCATGACTATCCAACTCGTAAAACTCCTACTGATATTCAGTCTAATTGCATTGATTTATAGTCACGTTCACGCCGCGGATCTGAGCAACGATTCACTTCCTACTGTTCAGGAGAACGTCGCAACACATAAAGCGATTCTCGTAGACGTCCGCGAGCCACGAGAATGGAAGGACGGGCATGTTCAGGGAGCGATTTCACTGCCTCTCAGTTCGTTAAAAGAAAACGGCGATACAACCGCGGTACAACGCCAACTTCCAAAGGATAAGATTGTATACATGCACTGCGTCATGGGAGTACGTGCTCTCAAAGCTGCGAAAATTTTGGACAAGCTTGGCTACGACGCCCGGCCTCTCAAAGCTGGATATGAAGACTTGGTAAAGGCCGGTTTTCAGAAATCGACTAATTAGTCAGATTGGATTTTGGTCCTACGTTATTAGGCTCAAGCTCCTACAGATTTCGCCGGAACAGCCTACTCACAGAAGACTGACAAATGCCGCTGCCGCGATGGTTGTTGTTGATTTCGAGATGAACCGTTTTGCACGCAAGCTAACCGAACAATCCATCTCGCTTCGTCGCGCGCGATCCGAAATTCTCCAAATAAATGTGGGCAAGCTTTGCAATCTCACCTGCGTGCATTGCCATGTTAACGCGGGACCGAAGCGTAAGGAGACCATGTCCCGCGAGACAGTTGATCGGATTATCGATTGGCTGGCGAAGACGGACATCCCAACGGTTGATCTAACCGGAGGCGCCCCGGAAATGATCCCCGATTTTCGGTATTTCATCGAGCGGGTGAAACAGCTACAGCCGCCACGTCACGTGATCGACCGCTGCAATCTCACCATTCTGGTCGAGGAAGGTTACCACGATCTCTCCGAGTTTCTCGCCGCTAACCAGGTTGAGATCATCGCTTCGATGCCGTGTTACTCGGCGAAAAATGTGGATGCGCAACGTGGCGAGGGCGTGTTCGACGCCAGCATCGCGGCATTACATCTTCTAAACTCGTTAGGCTACGGAGTCGATCCAGCGTTGCCATTGCATCTCGTTTACAATCCGGTCGGCGAATTTTTGCCATCGCCGCAAGAGGAGCTTGAGGCCGATTACAAACGCGAGTTGCGACAGCACTTCGGCATTGTGTTCAACCGGCTTTACACGATTACGAATCTTCCCATCGGCCGCTTCGCTGCTTACCTGCGCCACAACAAGCGACTCGATGATTATATGCAACTTCTGATCGAGGCGTTCAATCCAGCAACTATCGAAGGGCTGATGTGCCGCAACACGATCAGCGTCGGCTGGCGTGGTGAAGTTTACGACTGCGATTTCAATCAGCAGCTCAAGATGCAGTGGAACAATGGCGAGCCGATGTTTTTGTGGGACGTCGACCCCGATTTGCTCGAGGATCGCGAGATCATGACTGGCGATCACTGCCTTGGTTGCACTGCTGCCGCGGGCTCAAGCTGCGGCGGCGCAATCGTGTAACGGGCGCGTCCGCAGGTAGGGGCGATTGACCTCAATCGCCCGGGCGGTTCGGTGAACCGCCCTTACCCTTGGACACCACCACGACGTGGGCCGCCATTGGTAAGAGAAATTCGTTTCCTCGCGCGTATTGTTTGATTCCGTTTTCAATGGCGACGCGAATCTTCTCCAATATTTCCGGCGATTGCCGCGCCAGGATGCCTGCGGTGCGCACGCCGGCATTTCGTTCCACTTCGAAATAATAATCCGCATGCGGAAGCTTCCATTCAACCGTGCGCGTCTCATAGCTCATCGAAGTGCCGTCGAACCCGGCACGTTTCAGCACTTGCCTGCAATCCTCTCGTTCGCCGTACAAATATTTCGGCGGACCTTCGGGCAAACCCACGTTCAAATTTGCGTAAGCTTCAATCGCGTCATTAACGATCTTCGCGCCCGGGTTCTGCTCTGGTCCGGCCCAAACAGTAAAACCGAATTTGCCACCCGCTTTCAAAACGCGGCATGCTTCGGCGCATGCTTTTTCTGGGTTTGAGACATGCAACAACCCGAAATTCTTGAGCACACGATCGAAACTTCCGTCTTCAAATGGCAGGTCGTGCGCGTCGCCTTGCCTGAATGGAATCTCCGGAAACATTCGCTTCGCGATCGCGACCATTTTTTCAGAGAAATCAATTCCTGTTGGCACCGCGCCCAATTTTTCCGCGGCGGCTGAGACGTAGCCCGGGCCACAGGCGACATCCAAAACCAACATCCCTGCCGAAACGCTGGCGTTTTCCAAAAGCGGGGGAATGAATTGCCGCGTCAGCGACGACCAACCGGAATGATATTTGTCGGCCACGCGTTGCCAGCCCTCATGCTCGAAGCGAGCGAAGTCGTCGTCCATTTTCCGACGTCAATTGTAGAGCAGGCGCGCTCGCCTGCCAATTGTTCCCGTGGAATGCCGAAAGCGTTCCGGATTGCCCTATAATCTTACTCCAGCGGGAATTCTATTGGCTCTTCTTCTTCGCGAGCCACGAGTTTGTTTCGTTCAATGATGCGGGCACAGGTGTTCCACCGCAAAATTGCATCGTCGTGACCGGATGGACTGAGCGGTTCGGCTTTTTCGAAACAATCCATTGCTTCGCGAAGAAGATCGTAAGCCTGAAACCGGCAACCAGGCGTGTGCTGCCGCAGTTTCGTCTTCGCCCGGCGTTCGGCGATGATTCCGGAATAATACGCGCGTTCATACTCCGATTTCAGCCGGCCTAACAACTCTTTCGTTTGCGTCTCGCTGACGCCATACCCCTTTTCAAAGCGATCAGTGAATGCGAGCAAAAGCGTGATGACAGCGCGCTGGTTATCCGGATCGACAGCCAAAATGTCGAGGCAAATGCTTTCCGCTTCGCCGGGTTCGTTGAGCAACCGGTAGCGCTCAGCTTTCTCCAGCGCAGCGGGAATTGCGTCTTTGTGGAGCTGTTTCAGATCAGGCATGGCTTCGCCCCGTGATTTGTTACATCGTTAAATCGTTACATCGGCAAAGACAACCCACGATCTCCAATTCACGATTCACGACTCACGATTCTCGGCTCGCTCTTCTTCTTCAGCCGTCGCCACAACCACCCCAGCGGATCGTAAAAATCATCCACCACGCGTTCCTTTAACGGAATGATTCCGTTGTCCGTGATCTCAATGCTTTCGGGACAAACCTTCGTGCAACACTTGGTGATGTTGCAGTAACCGATCCCATGAGCGTTCCGCAGTTCCTCAATGCGATCCTCCGTGTCGAGTGGGTGCATCTCGAGAGCGGCGACATGAATCAAAAATCTCGGCCCTATGAATTTGTCGTGCATCGCGTGATCGCGCAGAACGTGGCAAACGTCCTGGCACAGAAAACATTCGATGCATTTCCGGAACTCTTGCACACGATCGATGTCCTTCTGCTGCATGCGCCATGTGCCGTCCGGCGCGTCTGGTCGTCGCGGCTTGAACGGCTTGATCTTTTTCTTTACCTGAAAATTCCATGAGACATCTGTCACCAAATCCTTGATGACTGGGAAAGCTTTTATCGGCTCGATCGTAACCGGCCTTTCGAACGGCAATTCGCTCATTCGCGCCATGCACATCAGCTTCGGCATCCCATTCACTTCAGCCGAACACGAGCCGCATTTTCCGGCCTTGCAATTCCATCGACAGGCAAGATCGGGCGCTTGCGTGGCCTGAATCTGGTGCACGGCGTCGAGCACCACCATGCCTTCGGCTACGTCGGTGGCGTATTCGTGAAATCCGCCGCCGTTGGCATCGCCACGCCAGATTTTGAAGGATGCCTTCATAAAATCGATGCTTCTGGGGAGCGCACGCCTCTGGCGTGCTGGCGAACGTCTCCAGACGTTCGCGAACCTTTCTTTAGAACGCACACTCTGCACACGACCAAAGTCTCGGAGAAAGTCCGTTGCGGCGGAACGCCGCAACCAGCACGCGAAACGCGTGCGCTCCCCAATCCTGCAGTGCCACCCGTAAGGCTCATTTCATCTCCTCGATAATCTGTCTTAAATAGTCCGGCATTTCCGGTAACGGGTCGAGGCGCACTTGCATTGATCCGTCAGTCGCTTTCGACACAATCGTGTTCACTTTTGAAAATCGGTCGGACTTTTCCGGATAATCTTCACGAAATTGTGCGCCGCGACTTTCTTTTCGCTCAATCGCTGTACGGGTGACCGCCTCCGATACAGTAAGGAGATTCTTCAGATCGATGGTGGTGTGCCAACCGGGATTGTATTCGCGATTGCCAGTAACTGCGGTGCGACTAGCTCGCTGTTTCAGTTGCTGTAACTGGCCGAGCGCGTACTGCATTTCAGATTCCGTTCGAACGATTCCGACGTTGTCCTGCATCAATGCCTGCAAATCTTTTTGGATTTGATACGGATTCTCGCCGTCGCCTCGGTCGAATGGCGCGAGCGCTTCTCGCGCGGCCATATCGATCTGATCAGCGCGGATTTCACCTAACGAGTTCTGCTTTGCAAATTCCGCCGCGAATTCGCCAGCGCGTTTGCCAAACACCAGTAGATCGGACAGCGAATTGCCGCCTAATCGGTTTGCGCCGTTGATGCCGGCCGCGCATTCACCGGCAGCAAACAGCCCAGGCAAACGCGACATTTGCGTGTCGGCATCAACGCGCACGCCACCCATGACGTAATGGGTAGTCGGTCCAACTTCCATCGGTTGCTCTGTGATATCGATGTCAGCCAGTTGTTTAAACTGATGGTACATGCTCGGGAGTTTTCGTTTAATGTGTTCGGCGGCGTTTGGCAGTTTCGATTTGATCCACGCAATATCGAGGAACACGCCGCCGTGCGGACTTCCCCTGCCCTCCTTGATCTCGCGCACGATGCAACGCGAGACGTGATCACGCGTGAGTAATTCCGGTGGACGGCGCGCGTCTTTGTGTCCCTGGCAATAGCGCCAGCCTTCCTCCTCGTTGTCCGCCGTTTGCTGCCGATAATTTTCCGGGATCGATTCAAACATGAAACGTTTTCCGTCTTTGTTAGTCAAAATGCCACCTTCGCCGCGCACGCCTTCAGTGACTAAAATTCCCATCACACTTGGCGGCCAGACCATTCCGGTGGGATGAAATTGAATGAATTCCATATCGATGAGTTCAGCGCCCGCCTCATAAGCCAGCGCATGTCCGTCTCCCGTGTATTCCCAACTGTTGCTGGTGATTTTGTAGGCGCGACCGATGCCACCCGTGGCGAGCACCACAGCTTTAGTCCTGAAAATTTTGAAACGCCCTCTCTCGCGTTCGTATCCGAAAGCTCCCATGACGCGGTCTCCATCTTTCAACAGCGAAAGAATGGTGTGCTCCATGTGGACATCAATTCCCTTATGAACACCATGATCTTGTAGCGTGCGGATCATCTCCAACCCGGTGCGATCGCCCACGTGCGCCAGTCGCGGATATTTGTGACCGCCGAAATGTCTTTGCAGAATTCGGCCGTCTTTCGTGCGATCAAAAACGGCGCCCCATGCCTCAAGCTCGCGCACTCGATCCGGCGCTTCTTTTGCGTGTAATTCAGCCATGCGCCATTGATTGACATATTGACCGCCGCGCATCGTATCGGCGAAATGCACCTTCCAATTGTCGCGTTCATCGACGTTACCTAATGCCGCTGCGATTCCGCCCTCAGCCATGACCGTGTGCGCTTTACCCAGAAGTGATTTGCAGACGAGCGCAACGCGAACACCCGCAGCCGAAGCTTCAATTGCAGCACGTAATCCCGCGCCACCAGCGCCAATTACGAGCACGTCGTAATCAAATGTTTCGTACTCAGGCATGGTAATTCGTGAATCGTTAAATCGTTACACCGTGTTAGGCCGAATCTCGATTCACGATTCTCGAATCTCGACTGGGACCGTTAAATGATTCTGAAATCGTGCCACATTCCCACAGCACATAGACGCACATACAGATCCGTAAACCCGACCCAGAACAGACTCATCCACGCCCAAAGCATGTGACGGCGATTCAGACAACTGACGCAGTCGTATGCGCGATAACAGGTTGGGGATTTTGCAAGTTGATCCCGAAATCCTCCAATCAAATGGCGCAAAGAATGGCATCCAAATGTATAGCCGCTCAACAAGCACACGTTGATGGCGAGGACGATCGTGCCGATGCCAATCCCGAATGAACTTTTGGCTGTCGTCGGATCGACAAACCAGAGCGCTTTCCAAACGTCATATGCCAGGACCAAAATGAACAGAACAGCCAGATAGAGAAAATATCGGTGCACATTTTGCATGATCAGCGGGAACGAACGCTCGCCCCAGTAGCTCTTACGCGGCTCGCCCACCGCGCAGGCCGGCGGATCAGCCCAGAACGCCTTGTAGTAAGCGCCACGATAATAATAACAGGTGAGTCGGAACCCACCCGGCGCCCAAAGAACGAATAGCGCGGGCGAAAATAGAAGCCATTGCGGCCACCAGCCCGGTTTCGGTCCAAACCAACTATGCGGTGAACCGCCAAACAGTTCAGGCGAATAAAAGGGCGACACGTAATTG
>DASXYB010000130.1:0-4905 GCA_036502745.1 Candidatus Udaeobacter sp. | reverse complement strand
ATGATGCGCCGCTCGATCTCGTGCGCACTCAGCCCGGCGTATCCCCAGATAATGCTGACCACCGGGATGTTGATCGACGGAAAGATATCAGTGGGCGTGCGAGTCAGCACAAACGGTGTCATCAAGAGTAGAAGCAACGCGGCGACTACAAATGTGTAAGGCCGACGGAGAGCTAGACGAATGATCCACATGGCATCCCTCCGTTCTGGGTAAGCCTGGAGCAGTTTGCTTTCATCCGTTCAGTTTCGCGCTCTGATGAATGAGTCGCCATTGCGCAGGGGTGGGATTTTCTGCTCCTGCCGCCGAGGTGATCGGCACTCCCTCATTAGAGGGAGAACAAGAATCAACGGAAAAACGGCCGCCGTCGGATTTCCAAATCGGCGTGCCGTCGCTTTTTGGCTTCGAATGCTATCGCGGCAGTGACTACGACGCGGACACTTGCCTTCGATAGGCCCTAACGCATTCGCGATCGCGCTGCAGACGTTTGCGTCGCATGATCAGCGCGCTCACGATTGTTTCACTCACGGTGGGAATCTCCGCCAAGGCACGACGGAAGCGTGCCGCGGGGATCTGTAGGACCTCTGATTCCTTCGCTTTGCCGCGCACCGTCGCAATAACCGCGGTCCCGGTGAGCATCGAGACGTCGCCAACAAAATCCCGCGGCCCGGGCACGCCGAGGATTTGTTCCTCCCCACCGCGTGATTCGAAAACTTCGAGCTCTCCGCTCAAGACGAGATGGAAAGGCACGTCGCGCTGACCAGCTTTGTAGACAATCTGGCCGCGATGGACTTTACGGCGTGTGCCTAACGATTTCAACGTTGCCAGCTGTTCGTCGCTGAGCGCGGGAAACGCGATACTCTCGTATCACGGTAAAATTGCTCATCAGTTTCTTCGGTCGTAGGCATGATGCGGCGCTGGGAAGGTAACACACGAGTCAAAACAAGGGCTCGCATTTGTTTCCAGCGCACATTCTGCATTAGGTCGAAGATTACGTGGGATTGAGAAAAGAGCGCTTCCACTGCTTCTTTTCGATGCGGCCATTTCAAACGGACGAAAGGTCATAAATGAGTACGAATTCATCGACAGCATTGATCACAGGCGGCACCAGCGGCATCGGACGCGCGGTAGCCAATAAGCTCGCCGCCCTTGGAATCCGCGTCATCGTCGTGGGTCGCGATCTTGAACGCGGCAAAAATACCGTCGCAGAAATCCGCGCGGCAGGAGGCGAAGCGGATTTCATATTCTCCGATCTTCGAGGTGCCGAAAGCGCACGCGAATTAGCCAGAAAAGCGATCGAGCTCGGAAACGGTCATATCGATATTCTGATCAACAACGCTGGGATCTATCCATTCGGCCCAACGCATGAAATGACAGAAGAAATGTTCGAGCGCGTCTAATCGCTCAACGTCAAAGCGCCATACTTTCTCGTCGCAGAACTTGCTCCGCTCATGGCGAAGCAGGGCAAAGGCGCAATCGTCAATGTATCGACGATGGCGGCCGATTACGGTGCGCCTGGCATGAGCCTCTACGGCTCGAGCAAGGCAGCGATCCATTTGCTGACGAAGGTGTGGTCTCCGGAATACGGTCCGAGCGGGGTCCGTGTTAACGCAGTGAGCCCGGGACCAACCCGCACGGAAGGGACAGGCGCGATGGGCGAGGGCCTTGAGCAATTAGCTGCGCAAGCGCCAGCAGGCCGGCCCGGTACCGCGGACGAAATTGCGGAAGCGATTGTCTTTTTGGCGACCGACCGTGCCAGTTTCATTTATGGAGCAAGATTGGTGGTCGTACCGCCATTTGAAATCTCGGCCGAGTCGGCTTCATGGCGGCGTGCTCGAAGCATGCGGGCGCCTCTACAAACGTTCAGTAGATGTTCGTCTATCCAATGCGCGATCCCATCACTGGGCAGATTCAAGTTCTGGAGACCGCTCAAATCCCGCCGCGGTGGCATCATTTGCGTGACCTGTTGCATTAAGGAACTTAGACTTCGCTGCGCTGGTAGACTCCGCTGGTCCTCGGATTGAAAGCAGCTCGATCGACTCCACGCCAGGAAACAAAGATTTGCTCGCTTTCTTAAAAACGTCGCGTAAGGCTCGCCAGAAAGAATACGGTTCCATGAACTATCACCGATCGTTCACGACCGCAGCATCCGGTGCGCTCCTGATCTTCGTCCTGCTTGCGGGTTGCTCGCGCAAAGCGCCGCAAGCTGTTCCATCGGCGCCGGAAGTCTTGGTCACAACGGTGCAACCACGGGATGTGCCGCGGACCCTGGAACGCGTCGCGACGCTCGACGGATTCATCAACGCCAATATCAACGCGCAAGTGCAGGGCTACATCATCTCGCGCGATTATGAGGAAGGTAGCCTGGTGAAGAAAGGCGATCTGCTTTTTCAAATCGACCCGCGTCCGTTCGAGGCGGCACTGGCGCAAGCGAAAGGCACTTTGGCAAGGGACCAGGCGAACCAGGCCAAAGCCGATGCGGATCAAAAACGCGCGCGCGACTTGTTTGACAAGAAAGTCATCAGCGAATCGGAGCGCGATACGGCAGTCGCGGCGGCGGATTCAAGCAACGCGAATGTGGAAGCCGACAAAGCCGCGGTGGAATCCGCCGAACTCAATCTCGGCTATACCAAAATCACGGCACCGATCAATGGGCTGGCCGGGTTCGCCAATAGCCAGGTGGGCGATCTGGTCGGTCCGGCAACAACGACTCCGCTCACGACGGTGTCGCAGATCGATCCGATCAAAGCCATCGTCACGGTGGGCGAAGGTCCATTCACGGATTTCTTTGCGCGCTATCCGGATCTCGAGAAACGCCAGGCCCTCCTCAAAAGCATCGGCTTCGAGTTGATTCTCGGTAATGGCAATCTCTATCCGCGAAAAGGAACCTTCTACGCCCTTGATCGAAACCTCGACCCAAGAACAGGTTCGATCCGTTATTATGTGACCTTTCCAAATCCAGATGCCATTTTGCGGCCGGGACAATTTGGGAAAGTGCGATTCGTCCCGGACGTGGTGAAAAACGCGCTCGTCGTGCCGCAGGAGGCGGTGACTGAATTGCAGGGCAATTTCCAAGTCGCAGTTGTCGATCAAGACAACAAGGTCAGCATTCGTCCGGTAAAAATGGGCGAACGGATTGGCGCGATGTGGCAGGTCACCGAAGGCGTGAAGGCTGGAGACAGAGTCGTTGTGCAAGGCCTCCAAAAAGCGCGCGAAGGTTCAACCGTGGCGGTGAAAGAATGGACGCCACCGGCGCCACAAGTCGCGGCTGACGGTTCGCCCGCGCAAAAAAATCCCTGAGCCTGTCGCCTATTCGTTTTCAAGAATCCGATGAACATCGCGCGCGCCGTGCAAGACACGCACAATATCTACCCCGTCCGGCAGTTCGCGATAAAAAATCAGATAGTTGGGGAACGCCGGCGACAACCACATCCGAATCTGCCCACTCGTTTTGACTTTCCTCACGATGCGACCGAGCCGGGGCATGTGAGCAAGTTGCTCAAAGGAGAGACGAATGGCGCGCACGACTTCCGTTGCCGCCGCAGGATTATCGCGCGCGATGAAAGCGCCAAGTTCTTCGATATCAGCCAGAGCCTTTTCGCGAACGAGCAGCCGTGGCATTATGCGCTTCAGGATCCGTTAGCGCGACGCTCAATCCTCTGCCGCAGTTGTTCCCAGTCGGCCTCCGTCATCTCCCGTGTGGCGCTGTCGAGGCCGTCTTGCAACTCCTTTTCCAGCCATGATAGCTCACGCGACGGGGCGTCCTCTTCTTCAATCAATCGTGAAACGGCTTTTGTGACTAGTTCCTCGGCCGAACGGTATTTACCGCTCGCGATTTTCTCTTTCACCGCTTTTTCCAACTGTAGCGAAAGGGCGACGTTCACGGTTTTGAGTTTACGCCAACCGATCGAATTTCTCAATGACTCGCGCTGCCGGAGCGCCCTGCAGCAGGTCGCGACCTGATTATGTCCGAGTTCTTCGTTAGGCGTCCGATTGTCGCGATCGTCATCGCGATTCTGATGACGCTCATCGGCGGCGTCTGCATTCTGGGATTGCCGATCGCGCAGTATCCGCAAATCGCGCCACCCGAGATTCAGGTGCAAACGCACTACACCGGGGCGGACGCGCTCACGATCGAGCAATCGGTCGCGGCGCCGATCGAGCAGCAGATGAGCGGCGTCGACAACATGAATTACATGTATTCGATCAACGCCAATAGTGGCGACATCCGATTGATCGTGGATTTCGACATCGGGACTGATCCGAACATTGATCAGGTGCTGACACAGCTGCGCGTCGCGCAAGCACAGTCGCAATTGCCGGCGGACGTGAACAACTACGGCGTGACCGTTAAAAAATCGACAACGGCGCCGCTGATGTTGATCGCGTTGTATTCGCCGAAAGGAAGTTACGACGGAGTTTTTCTGGCGAACTACGCCTACATCAATCTGGTCGATCAACTGACGCGCGTTCCTGGAATTGGGAATGTTCAGGTGTTCGGCGCCGGTCAATACGCGATGCGGTTGTGGGTCAAGCCAGACCAACTGGCGAAGCTCGGCATCACCGTGCCCGACATCATCACGGCGGTGCAGAAGCAGAACAACGTCAATCCAGCGGGGCAAATCGGTGGGGAACCGATTCCGAGCGGACAGAAATTCACTTACACCGTGCGCGCGCAGGGACGCCTGCAAACGCCTGAGGAATTCGGAGACATCGTCGTGCGGGCGAATCCGGACGGTTCATTCGTTAGGGTAAAAGACATCGCGCGGATCGATCTCGGCGCGCAAACCTACAACTTAAAGGGGCGGCTGAACGGCCAACCCTCGGCAATTGTCGCGTGTTACCAGCTCCCGGGCACGAACGCGGTCAAAGCAGCACAAGGCGTGCGGAAAGTTATGGCGGAAGCCA
>DASXYB010000129.1:0-5876 GCA_036502745.1 Candidatus Udaeobacter sp. | reverse complement strand
CCTCCGCCAGGCGCGGGCGCTTTCATCGGTCCCTGAGTCTTCGTGTCTTTCGCTGCGGCTTGGCTTGCGGCTGCGGGAGTGGCTGCTGTCGTCGAAGTCTTCGGTTTGAACAAATCGCTGAAATTAAACTTGCCCGGTGAGGGTGATGGCGCTGGGTGCCTTGACGGGGCGGGCGTGGCCGTGGCTTTCTTCATCGCCCGATGCTTCGCAGGCGTTTGCGATGGAGAAGGCGATTCGGCGGGACTCGGCGACTGCGCCTGCGAAATACAAATACCGGCCCATCCAATAACAGCGATGAGAGCAGAAATCTTTGTGATCATGAGTGCGAGCGTAAGAAGCCGAAGGGGTTCCAGTCAATCCAATTTCAGAGACACTCGGGGCGGTCGCTGCGGTCAGCGGAATTTCCGCACCGGGCTTGAGCGCGCCAGTCGTCTGCGCTACCCTCTGCCCGGTGGACCTGACTCTGGGATGCCTCAAGTGGGCTGCGGTTGGCTTTGTCGTCGCCTTTGCCCTTATGAAGCTGTTCGAGGCCAGCCAGATTCACGACGACATTCCCAAACCAGCGTTCAAAATACGGCAAACCAAGCGCGCAACATTCGTGTTATCGACATTCGCAGCGGTGCTTTCAGGTTTAGTGTGGTTGCTGGTTCAGAAATTGGATTGATCGGCCTTGCCAGAGCTAGACGGACAAAACTCGTTCACCCCATGTAAAATCCGCCGTTCACGTTGAGCACGTGTCCGGTGATGTAACTTGCCATTGGCGACGCCAGAAACAGCGCGGCATCGACAATCTCGTGAGCGTCGCCCAGGCGACCGAGCGGTATTTGTTTGATGAAGTTCTGCGCCACTTCCTCCGGCATGCCTTTGCTCATTCCTACATCGATGAATCCAGGTGCAATGGCGTTCACGGTTATGTTCTGGCGCGCAAACTCGCGTGCTGAAACTTTGGTGAGCGCAATAATTGCTGCTTTGCTCGACGAATAATTCGCCTGGCCGAACAATCCCATCTGTCCGCTCACGGATGACATGTTGATCACTCGTCCGCCGCTGCGCAGAATCGATGCCGCTTTCTGCGTGACTGCGAACGTCCCGATGAGGTTCACGCGGATGACGCTCTCGAATTCGTCGAGAGACACCTTCTTCATGGTGCGATCCCGAATGACTCCGGAATTGTTTACCAGAATATCCAGCCCGCCGCGCTGATCCTGGATTTGTTGCATCATTGCTTCGACCTGTTGCGGCTGCGTCACGTCGCACTCGATCACCAGCGGCTCGTTCAAATCCTTCGCTACACCGAAAGCATCGGTTTTGTTTTGTCCCTGAGCGTCAGCGACATAATTCACCACGCAGTGGGCGCCGCGGGTTCCGAAAGCTTTGATCATCTCCGCGCCAATTCCGCGCGAACTGCCCGTGACCAGCGCAATTTTCCCGGTGAAATCGAGAGGATCTTTCATGACGATTGGCGCGTTTGTTGAGAGTACCGGCGCACAATCAATGCGCACGGCAACCCGATCAACGAAATATGAATGGCAACGGCCAGCAACTCGTTCGACACCCGGTGCCGAAACGTTGGAAACGCCGTCGGCAACACGAACCAGTACATCACAACGTAAACCCCGATCCCGTACATAGTCCCGGATGCGATCGGATGAACCGCCAGAAATTCAATCTTCCGGCTGGCCAGGTAAAAAACCGATACGACAATAAACGCCACGAAAAAATGGAGCGCCAGACCGAGCCCAGCCGTAATCAATCCGCCGTCAAATGCGTTCGCGCCCAGCAATCCAGCGGCGATTCCCTGCAATCCGCGCCGCAGTGCCACACCGCGTTGCCACCAGATCACGAAGGCGGAACAAATGTCCAAAACGCCGACGATCAAACTGGCAGCGAGAATTGCGCGAAACGCCGCGTTTTTCATACGGTTCGGCGGGAGCTTACTCAGGAAAACAAAAAATTAGGAAGAAGGAAACAATCGCAGCGACAATAGACCATTTGATGCAAATCCGTTTAAATCTGTGACATCAATCAGCAAACCAGGAAAACATAAATTCGTCAGTTTTCCTGTTTTCCTGGATTCCAGATTTGTTGTTATCTCCTAAAAGAAATGTCTTCGCCCATTCGAATTCTCACCGCCGTCCCCATTTGTGATGGTCACGATAGCGCGATCAATACGATCAACCTGGAATTCATCCGCCATGGCATTGAAGTGATTTATCTCGGTTATCACCGCCCGGTAGCCGACATCGTCCGCGCCGCCATCCAAGAGGATGTGCGGGCGATTGGCATCTCGAGTTACAACGGCGGACACGTCGAATTTTTTGCGGCCGTTGTGAATCTTTTGCGGAAAAAAGGCGCAGACGATATAAAGGTCTTCGGTGGTGGCGGTGGCACCATCACCCATGACGACGCCGTAGCGATGAGGCGCAGGGGCGTAGACGAAATTTTCTTTGCCGGCACGTCACTCGACGACATGGTGAAATTTGTTCATCGGCGTTATGGCAAACCGCGAGCGAAACGACCGCGTCCGAAGTCCTTGGATCAGGAACTTGCGCACAAACTAACCGGGATCGAGGAGGCGTATGGGATTGCGAAAAGAAAACGTCGAACGTCGAAGGTCAAAATCGAAATTCGCAAATCGCAAATCGCAAATCCGAAAGTTATTGGTTTCACCGGGCCAGGTGGCGCGGGAAAAACAACGTTGATCGACGAGCTCGTGCTGCGGTTTTTGAACGAAAATCCACGAGGCCGAATCGCAATCCTATCGCACGATCCCAGCGTAATCGGCGAAGGCGCGTTGCTCGGCGACCGCGCCACGATGATCAATTCGCAGGATGATCGCGTGTTCATGCGCAGCATGGCCACACGCGGACAGGCCGGCGGACTTTCGCCTGCGACGCACGATTGTCTCGCGTTACTGGCGCAGTCGAATTTCGATCACGTCATTATCGAGACCGTCGGTACCGGCCAAGAGGCGATGCCATTTCAGAAAAATGGAATTGTCGATTCAACCGTTCTGGTGATGAATCCGGATTACGGCAGCCGGTTGCAATTGCAAAAGATCGTGATGCTTGATCTTGCTGATATCGTGGTGGTGAACAAGAGCGATCTCCAGCGAGCGCGAACTGCACACAGCGAAATCGAGCAACGTCTCGAACAAAACCGACCTGCCCGACGTAGCCTCGGTGAAGGCGCGCGTGACCAGTTACTGGTCGACACGGTCGCAAAACGGCACCGTGACTCTGGCGTCGACCGATTGTTTGAGTTAATCTCAAAATGAACTTGGTAGGGCGCGACAGCGGGGCGCGCCGAACGAACTATCAATCCATGGAGAAATGTAATGAGCAAGCTCGGACAAGTCGTCGAATCGGTTGAGAAACATAACAAATTCGTTCTCGATCAGGTGAAGCGGGCGCGCACCGATCAAAAATTCGGCCGCGATCTATTGGGACGTTGGAACGATACAAAAGCTAAAATCCCGTTTACACGCACACCGACTGGTCTGCCTCTGCCGCGTCTCGCTTTACCTGAGATCGACGAACCAGGCGAGATTGCGCGTTACATTTTCGGTGAAGGTTTGCCAGGCGAATTCCCTTACCTCAACGCTACGTATCGCGAAATGTATCTCGAGCCCGTTCGCGAGACTGAGAGTTTCGAAAAGAATGGCGATAAAACCGGCAAGAAGATTACGCAACCTGAAGAGCCTACGCGTTTGTTCTCCGGGCTCATGCTGGCCGAAGACACGAACGAGCGGTTCCATTACCTAACGCGCCACCAACGCACCCATCGCCTCAGCACGGCCTTTGATGGGCCGACACTTTATGGGCTCGACAGCGATGCCGACGGCGTTTTCGGAAAAATTGGCGAGGGCGGTGTGGCAATCGACACCGTCGAAGACATGGTGCGGCTTTACGACGGATTTGCTCTTGGATCACCAAACTTTTCTGCCTCAATGACCATCAGCGGTCCGGCGCCGATGATCATGGCCATGTACATCGCCGCTGCTAAACGGCGATTCGGTCCGAAAGTTGTTCCAAAATTGCGTGGCACAGTTCAGGCCGACATTTTCAAAGAGGTCCAGGCGCAGAACGAAACCATTTTCCCGATCGAACCGTCGCTGCGGTTTCTCACGGACATGGTCGAGTTCACTACCGGCGAAATGCCGCGCTGGTATCCAATCTCCATTAGCGGTTATCACATCGGCGAAGCCGGCTCGACTCCGGTACAACAGGCTGCTTACACCCTCTCGAACGGTTTTGCATATGCGGAAATGTTCGCCGCGCGCGGAATCCCGGTCGATCAATTCGGGCCGCGCCTTTCATTCTTTCTCGATTGCGGCTTGGACGCGGAGTACATCGCGCTCTCGCGCGTGTCGCGCCGCATCTGGGCGATCGGAATGCGCGACGTTTTCGGCGCAGGTCCGAGAGGGCAGCTGTTCAAATTGCACACGCAAACCAGCGGCCGCTCGTTAATCGCCGCCGAGTTTAAAAACAATCTTACCCGGACAGCAACCGAACTGATCCTGTCCTACATGAACGCCACGAATTCGTGCCACTCCAACAGCGCAGACGAACCCTTCACGACGCCGAGCGAAGAATGGATTCGGCTCGCCGCGCACGGGCAGGCGATCCTGCTGGAGGAGTCCGGGATTTTTAAACACACCATGAATATGTTGAGCGGTTCGCCCGGCATGAAAGCGGTCGAGCGCGCTGTGGAAACGGCAATCATGGAAGAGTTCCGCGAGATCGAACGCCTCGGCGGCGTTCTAGCTGCGGTGGAAGAACGTTATCAGCGCAGCCAAATCCAAAATGCCGCCCATCGGTACGAACAACAAATCTACGATGGAACGAGGCCAATCATCGGTTTGAACAAGTATCGCGACGATGGCGATGAAGCTCCCGAGGTGAAGCTTACGCGCACGCCGCGGGCGAAACAGCAGTTGCAAGTCGATAGGCTCCGCAAATTCAAAAAGAAAAATGCCGACAAGGCGAATCGCGCGCTGGATAAGCTCGCTGCGGCTGCCGAGCTCAATGAAAATGTTTTTCCCGCGCTCCTGGAAGCAGCCGAAGTCTGTTCGTTAGGCCAGATCACCGGACATTTGCAGGAAGTCGTCGGCCGTTTTCGCCCGATGGTGTAGCATATGTGGCACAGCCATCTTGGCTGTGGGGCCGGCAGGCGTCTCGCCTGCCGGAGCTTCATCATAATATTTATTCAGCAACGCGTGCACGGCACGCGGGCTTCGAAGTTCCTTAATGAGGAACAATGCCTGGCAAAGCATACATCGGCACCAGTGGATGGAATTACAAAACCTGGCGCAACAGTTTCTACGGCAACACGCCGCAAAAACAATGGCTGCGGTTCTGCGCGGAACGCTTCACCGCCGTCGAGGTGAACGGGACGTTTTATCGACTCCAGCCGCAAAGCACGTTTGAAAAATGGCGCGACGAAACGCCGGACGGATTCGCGTTTGCCATCAAAGGGCATCGTTACGTCACCCACAACAAAAAGCTGATCGATGTCGAAGAACCGGTGATTCGTTGCCGCGACGCCGCTTCGCCGCTAGGCAAACGATTGGCTGCGGTGGTATGGCAACTTCCGGCATTCTTTAAGAAAAACATCGATCGACTGGACAAATTCTTGCAAACACTCAGCCGGTGGGAAACCACGCGGCACGCTATCGAGTTTCGCCACAAAACGTGGTTTGATGACGAGGTAGCCGACTGCCTGACAAAACACGCGGTCGCGGTTTGCATGTCTGACGCGCCGGACTGGCCGATTTGGGACCGGGTGACAACCGATCTCGTTTACATCCGTTTACATGGACACACCCGCAAATACGCATCCAGCTACAGCAAGTCCGCTCTTAATAAATGGGCAAC
>DASXYB010000128.1:0-4843 GCA_036502745.1 Candidatus Udaeobacter sp. | reverse complement strand
ACGTTCTCCGTCGCGAAGATTGGCCTCTTGATAAAGCCTTGATAAGGGGTTTGCTTACAGCGACAGAACAGGTGCGGTGACAGCAGCCCGCAAACCCAAGCTACTAAAGCCCAAATGGAACGTTCGAACAGCGAAGAGCGCAATCAGATCGACCGGCCACCCGCCGCACGCGAGGACGAGGGAGACTCCGAAGCCGGCGCGAGTTCCGAGGCTTTCCAATCCGACGACTGGTGGCGCGCATCCGCGCCCGAATCGGACTGGGCCCAGCCGGTCTCAAAGGCTGCAGGCACGGAAGTCGGCGAGCGGAAGGAAGTCGGGACGGCTGACGTTTATTTTTGCGGCCGCACAAATCTATTTCCCTTGAATCTTGCGATACGAGCCATCGGGAAAGAGAACCTGACCGGCTTACTACGCGCCCGCTGGGACCACCAACCGATCGACGTGCTGGCGCGTGACGGCGAGATTCTTTTCGCCACAACACGGGACCTCGATCTCTATTGCCCCGAAACTCCATCGATTATCGCAGACGTTGATTCAGACGTCGTTGCCAACGCTCGCGATCAGCAAAAGGAAAACGGAACTCCTTTTCTTCTAACGCTTGCACGCAACGAGTCGATCGAGCGGCAGCCGGCATTCGATTTGATTCGCCACCAGGGGCAACTGCTCTTCTCGCAATTGTGGTCGGCGCCAAATATTTGGATCATGTTTGAAAAGAATACCGACTTGTTAGGCGAATTTGGCGACGTGACCGGCGACCCCGATGTTGATGATTGGTCACTGGAGACTTTGCGTCTCGTCCAGAATCCGGAGCAACCAGGAGCTTTCGATCCGGCCTCAATCCCTTCTTACACGAGAGAAGGCTTCGATCGCGTCCAAAAGTTGAAGCTCACTTCGGATGAGGCCCAATTCGGCTCGCAATTCAATGGCTCCCGATCCGTGCAACAGATCGCAAAAAATCTGCGGCTCGATTTGAAATCTGCCAGGCAGCTGTTGTTCCGGTTCATAGCGCTTGAAATCATAGAGTGCTGGCCTGGCAGCATAGTTGCGAAGCCTGAACCCAAGGGCGGCGTGGGGCGATTGTTCGGACGCGGCCGATAAGGTCGCTTTGCCCCCGCCGACGCGCGCTCATGAAGAGAAGAGTTCTCGTCGTCGATATCGGCGGCAGCTTCGTGAAACTGCTCTTGTCTGAGCGAGTGGAACGCGAATTTGCATCGGGTTCGCGAATGACTCCAAAACAGTTTGTCGCCAAATTTAACGAGACTGTGAGGGGTTGGAAATTCGACGTAGCATCGATTGGTTTTCCGGCGCCCGTACGCAACGGACGAATTCTTCGAAACCCAAAGCATCTCGGTAAAGATTGGGTCCATTTCAATTTTGAGCGGGCGCTGAGGATACCTGTGCGCATTGTTAACGACGCAGCCATGCAAGCTCTCGGCAGTTATCGCGGTGACGGCCGGATGTTGTTTCTAGGCTTGGGAACAGGGCTTGGATCTGCGCTGGTGTGGGGCAGAAATCTCATGTCACTTGAGTTGGGCGACCTCCCTTATCCGGACGGAAAGATCATTGAGAACCATCTCGGAGTGTCCGGCTTGGAGGAATTGGGCAAAAGAAAATGGAAACGTGAAGTCCTTTATGCCGTCGGCCAATTAAAGCGCGCATTCATTGCCGATTACGTTGTCCTTGGCGGCGGTCTGGTGCACCGGTTCGATCGATTGCCGAAGGGAATCGTGCGGGGTCAAAATGAAAACGCATTCCCCGGTGGAATCCGTTTATGGGAAAGAAAACGCAATTCGCGTGAACTGAAGTGGCACCTGTTGTAGCGCAAAACAGGCTGGAGATTCATCGGCGTTGTGACTTAGCCCAGGTAATAAGAACCCGCCATTCTCGTCCTCGTCATCTCAAGAGAGCCGCAGAAAATATTTGGCGACGACAAAGCAGTCACCGCGTTTAATAGTCGGGAACTTATGAAAAAGCTTCTTCCGCTATTGTTGGCTGTAGTGGTCGGTATCGCCTGTTTTATTCCGGCGCCTGCTTCGGCTTATCGTTACCACGGACGGTATTATCCATATTCCTACGGAGGCCATTACTACCGGTATCGCTACCAAGGGCATTACTACCAGTACCAATATCGCGGACACTACTATCGGCACCGCGGGTGGGTGGTCGGCGTTAGTGGGCGTCCAGGATACTATCGCTATTGGTAAGCGGATCGATGCGGGCACCGCAGTCACAATTCGGTGAAATGTCCTGGGTAATTTTCGACTCGAGCCGATCAGTGTGCCGCAATTGGGCTTGACTTAATAAACCGCCCTTATCACCATGCGCGCCAAATCAAAAGAGAAAATATGAAAACCCATAGTCACCTCGTTATCACGGCCTTTTCCCTCGCGATCTTTGCGTTGCTGGCACCTGCTTCGTTTGGGCAAAAAGGGCAAGCGATGTCAAAAGCTCAGGCTGTGGCCCAACAGCTTAGCCTCAGTCCCCAACAAAAGGAAAAAATCCTGCCCATTCTTGCAACCGAAGTACCAAAACTGCAGCACATCAAGAACGACAATTCGCTTTCAACGGTGCAAAAAATGCAAGCAGTCAGAGGTCTTCATCAGCAGACCGATCCGCAGATGAAGGCGATTCTTTCACCTGAGCAATACCAAAAACTGAAGCAGATTCGTGCGCAGCAAGTCCGCGAAGCTACACAAGGCAAATACTAAGACTGACTGATTGCGATTCGATCAGTGGCCGAGGGCGTCAAAATCGCCTTCTCATCGCTTTGTCGCGGAACGTGGCGGTGTAACCGACTCTATCGCGCAAAGTGGGAATGTTGTAAGTCAGCATTGGATTCCCGCGAGATCCGTGCTCAGTGAAGAGCTGCACGTTCGAACGGTTCCGTTATGCCTGATGATCGATCACAACTCACCGAAGACTTTGCAAAGCTCTGCGACATCGTCGCGACACTTCGCGCTCCTGATGGTTGCCCGTGGGATCGCGAGCAAACCAATCAGTCGTTGCTGCCGGCGCTCATAGAGGAGGTATACGAAGCGGCTGAGGCCGCGCGCGCTCAGGACGATGCGCACTTTCGTGAGGAACTCGGCGATCTTTTGTTGCTCGTGGTAATGCATGCCCAAATCGCGCACGAAACCGACCGATTCGACATCAGGGACGTCATCGAGCGGGTGTCGGAGAAACTTATCCGGCGACATCCGCATGTGTTCGGCACGACCGAAGCACGCGACGCCGGCGCCGTGCTTCAACAATGGGAAGCCATTAAGCGCGAAGAGAAAAACACCGACCTGCATTTCCTCGCCAGTTTGCCCAAAGCGTTGCCCGCGCTGGTGCGCGCGCAAAAGGCGCAATCCAAAGTTGCCCGGGTGAATTTCGACTGGACAGCGCTGCGCGATGTGATCGCTAAGGTGGAAGAAGAGCTTTGTGAGACCAAGGATGCGATCTCATCACAACAGCAGGAAAGCATCGAAGAAGAGATGGGCGATCTGTTGTTCGCAGTCGTAAACCTCGCGCGCAAATGCAAAATCGACGCAGAAACCGCGCTCCAATCTGCTACGGACAAGTTCGTCGCGCGCTTCAATCGATTAGAGGACGAACTCGCAACGCGCGGCAGGAAATTGGGCGAAGTGGAGTTGACCGACTTGGATGCAATTTGGGACGAAATCAAGAATCAGAGATGATTCGTTGAATCCTTACATGGTTTACATCTAATTTTTGCATTCCACGATCCACGATTCAACGCTTTCTTTGGCAGAGCCATTCGAGATTCGACATTCGTCATTAAGTCGCCATATTTCGCCTCCCAATGAACCTGCTGATCAACTTTTGCCAGGTGCTGTTCGTGTTAGTTGCCGGTTTGATGATTCTTGTCATCCTGATGCAGCGACCAAAAAGTGAAGGCCTCGGCGCAGCATTTGGCGCCGGCGTTACGGAGAACATTTTCGGCGCGCAAACCACGAATGTGCTGGTGAAGTTCACCACGTGGCTGACTGGAATATTTTTCGCGCTCACGTTCGCACTGTCGGTGCTTTATTCGCACCACAGCGTAGCCAGCAGCTCCTTTCGCCGGGAACTGATGAAAAACCAGCCCGCGCAAACCTCACCTGCGCCTGCGAAAGCACAATCATCACCAGCATGGTCACCGGCATCATCACCGGCTACTGCGCCAACACAGGCTTCGCCCGCGGTTTCTCCAGCAGCAAGCGCAGCGCCCATGAGTTCACCGGCAACTACCGTTAGGCCGTAGGAAGGCATTCGCCCGAGCGGCCTGGAACGTAGCGGATCCTGTTTTCTCCCGAACGTCGAGGCCCAACTTAGGACCTCGCCCTTCGGAACATTCCGGCGGCATTAGGGCTGGACGTGCTGTCTCGCACGACCGCCTGAATTGCCTTCGTCAGCCAGGCCTGAGTTTTCATCGCCAACAGGCGGGGGCTTTGGGGTCAAATGTCAACAGACGGGACTTTGGAGCAAATCTCAACATTTGAGCATATCGATTCGGATTCGGCTAAAGCGCTACTTCGCTTTGCGCGCGAATTTCGGCGGGAAGAGCCAGAGAAGTCTTCCTTTCTCCGTCTCGGGATCCACGTCGATCAGCGCGACACCTGCTTTGGACATTTTGATGAAACCACCGGTCAACGCGGAGATCACACTCGAAAAGTCCGGCTCGTGGCCGACTAGCATCAAAGCTTTTGAGTCATGCCGTTTGAGCAGAGCGCTCAACTCGTTAATCCCGAATCCCGGCTCAAGCGCTTCGTCCTGGCACAACTTTGTTTTCAGTTGTTGCGCCGCGGCTTCTGCCGTCTGTAACGCCCGCGGCAGCGGACTGCTTACAATTAAATCCAGC
>DASXYB010000127.1:0-7593 GCA_036502745.1 Candidatus Udaeobacter sp. | reverse complement strand
GTAGGCAGCCGCGATTAGTGGTCGCGATTTTTTGCGGCGCGCCCGGAAAACGGATCGGCGTCGCAAAATGCCGCGAACAATCCCACGAATTCCATGAATCGTTAGGCCTTGGCGGTGCAATACCCAGCCTGTGATTTTGATCTGGTTGCTGAAAGTGACTCGCTCGGGCAGCGCATCGAAACGAAACGCGTAGTCCGCAACTGCCGTTTCCTCTCCGATTGATTTACTCATATCGACGCGGCCAAACCTGAATTGAGCACAGTTTAACCCCAGTGCTCTGCCGGCGTTTGATCGTCCGCGGAGGGAAGGCGAGGGTGAAGGCATCTTCGCCGAGTGAGAGGTTTGGATTGTAGCATGGGATCGCGCCGCCAAGACTGGCGGCGCGCGTGCTATGGCGCGCCGCGTTCTTTCTTAATCGCCCGGGATTCCTGTGTGGACGCGCAATCGCATTTCGACGATGCAGTTCCCGGCGCTCGAAGAGATCGGTGGCAAATATAATTGCGGATCGATCCCCGTAACTTGAAGACGGAGAAAGTTTGAATGGGGCAGACGATCAGCATCGCCACGGATGTCGATTTTATGGAACTCAGCGGGTGCCGCGGCCTGAAAAAGGACCTGGCCTGATCCAAGGACGCGGATGGAAGCGATGTCGATGACGTTAAGTGCGCTTAAAAAATCGATTCGCAATGCCGATGCTCCAGCCCCGGCAGGCAAAGCGATGGAAACATCCTTCCAATTCTCATGTCCGATTCGCGCGTTGATCGAGTCGATTTCCCGATGGGTGCCGTCGCTATTGTAGAAAATCTGAATGACAGTTTGCTGGGCCGATGGACCTTGCCGAATAGCGCCGCTTTGCCATTCCTCTGCCATCCGACATTGCAGTTCGCGAGACTTGCCATTGTAATAATCAATCAAGGCGCCGCGGGATTCGTTGTTTGGGTCAAGAAATGCATTCACAAAGCCGGACGCGCTCTGCGGCGGTTTTTCCCAAACCCCAAGTCCCGGTCCCTGATTGAAGGTGAATGAACGTCCCCGGTGTTTGAGTTGATCCCAAACTTTCCAAACGCCAAAGCCTCGAGCGCGCACGTTTACGTCGTGCAACAAGACGAGGCCACCAGGCGCAACTTTGGGCAGCCAGTTATTCAAATCGTGCCGAACATCGGATTCGGAATGCGAACCATCCAAATGCAGAATATCGATCTTGCCATCGGCGAACTGAGCGAGCGCCTCGTCAAATGTTCGGCGCAACACGTGAGAGAAGGGTTGGTAGTGGGCGCGATTATGGGACTCGACCTGTTGGAAAGTTGTTTCGTCATAGAACCCGGAGTGCGCGTCTCCTTTCCAAGTGTCGACAGCAAAACAACGTGTGTTCGTTTGATTTTCGAGGACCGATTGGCAGAAGGCGAAATAACTCTCGCCTCGATCGGTTCCGAGCTCGACGAAAATGCCAGGCCGTTCTTGGGCCGCGAGATCGTAGGCGAAGAAAATGTGTTCCGTCCAAGCGCCCACGCCATAGATGCGCGGCTGAAAGCGCTGGGAAGAGAGTTCCATCTTCATGCGTGCCGAAGGAGAACCTCTTCGATCTGCCGCGCAGAATGACGCCAATCCATTCCGCGCACCCGGTGATAAGCATTTTCAATCAGACGCCTGCGCAGCGGTGCGTCCTCCAGCAACCGCGCCATACCGTGCGCGATCGCATCTGGATTCGGCTCTACAAGCAAGGCATCCTCTCCATGCGTCGCGATGCCTTCCAATCGTTCACTTGCCAGTTCAACAACTGCGCACCGGCAAGCCATCATCTCCAGCGGCACAAAGGAAGGATTACTGAAGGACAAGACCAGTCCGACATCGCAGCTGGAGAAAAGCGCGGCTAGTTCCTCTTGGCTGACCAAGCCGCGATCGACAAAGGAAAACGTGGGCTGCGGTTGTAGGTTGGCCGCCCCGTACAAAACGATTTCCACTTTGGGCAAGCGCGCCTGCAAGAGACGAAGCGCCTCGAGACCTAGTTCGTAGCCGCGTCGCGGCGTAGCCGGCCGAGCGTAGAAGCAGACTCTGCGATTTGCACTATGTCCCACGGATCGCGGCCAATAGACCGCGGTGTCCACCGCGAAGTCGAAATAGTCCGCAGTTGCGCCGTAGCGGGCGCGCAACACTTTCGCCAGCCACGGGCCGAGCGTAATGCAATGCAGCCCGGCCCGATAGGTGTTCTCGGCGCGGCGCGCGTGGTGTAAATCTCCCGGGTAGAAAGAGGGTTCGAAATCCTGCACCAAATAATAGCGGCGACCGCCCTTCAATAAACCGGTCAGATTCTCGACTGTCGGCCAAAACGTTGCAAACGTACAGTCGGCATTTTCGATGTAACCGTTCCAGCGATGATAGTGAGCGAGCGTCTGCCCGAAATGTCGCCGGACATATTCGCGAATTTGCTCCGTACTGAAGCCGGCCATTGCCTGATATGGGACCACATAAACGTGACAGTCGTGGCCGAACTCGGCGAGGTAGCGAATGATTCGAAAAATGCCAAGATCACCTCCGGCTCCGGCGAACGGCTCGGGAATGAGCCAGTTGATAACCAGACGCGCGGTTTGTTTTTTGTCTGCCGCTCGAACAATTCCTTTCGCTCTGGTGCGGAGGTCTTTAATTAATCCGACGAATTTTCCGACGGCCATTTGGGATCGATGTTTGCTGGAACCCCGCCCGGTCGGCCCGGTCGGGATAGCACTTGGCGTGGACGCTGTCAGTTGCGGCAAAAGAAAGGCAAGGTCGCGCGTGCGCGCTGCCGGGCTGTGACGCTTCAGAACGATCTCGCGAGCCCGCTCTCCGATCCGCGCGCGTCGCTCCGGCTGCTCAATAAATGAGGTCAAGGCCCGCGTCCACTCCACCTCGTTCGCAGCCAGCAGCCCATCTTCACCCTCCGTGATCGAATCTCGGAATGGATCGCTGTTGGAGGCGACAAGTGGAACTCCCAATATTCCGGTCTCGACAAATTTGATTTCACTCTTGGCGCGGTTAAAGAGATTATTCTGTTCCAGTGGCGCGAGGGCGATATCTATCTTCGCGACTAGCTCAAACCAATCGCGCCAATCCATCAGGGGAAATCGCCGAACCCGCGTCCCGAAACGCTCCAACTCCGGTGGAATAGTGAGCGGTCCTGCGATCCATAACTGCGCCTGGTGAAACCGATCAAGCACCGTAATCAGCGCCGCGGTCGCCTCTTGGAAATCAATGTCATGCGTCGGCGTCCCACTGCCGTAACCAATCACAACCTCATTGCACCGCGGCTGTTGTCGTCGTTGTGCCAAAAGGCGCTCGGCGTGCGCAAACATCTCTTGGCCAAGGCTATTGCGGTGAACGTAGGCTGGCTTGCCCCGCCGCCGCGCAAATTCGGCGAGCAGCGGCGTCGCTGTCACAACGGTATCGCTCGCTTGCAGCGTTTCCAGATATCGGCGCACTCCATTTGCGTGCTGAATCTGATCGCTCGGACTAAGATTCCGCACCGCGCGATGCTGCTGTATTAGGTCCGGCTCGAATATCAGATCGTCGGTGTCGAAGATGATCGGTTTATGCAGCTCGTGCGCGCGATTAATTAGCTGACGAAGGAGTTGCCCCATTTCCAGTCGGTAAAGGAAAATCACATCGGAATGGAGCGCTTCATCGATCTCGATTGCAGTTTCCTGAAACCATTCGGCTACTCGGGCGTCATGCCCGAGCTTCCGCAACTGCTCCTGGAGATGAATGCAGCGATAAAGCGTCGTGGTTGCAATCGGGCAACCGCTAGCGATAAAAAAGGACGTGCTCAAACAGCGCCGGGCATCGTGGGCTTGTGCAAGATCGCCAGACCGCAGGCGTCTTTATAAAGCGGGCGGGTTCCTTCCATAGTGTGCGACTCGCCGTTGAGCATTATTGCCTCCACTGCAGGGTTAGCAGCGCGCCATTCATTGAAGGCGCGGCGGACTCCTCCCTGACCCGTCGCATCGAACTGCGTCGCAAATTGGCTAGCGTCATGCAGAAGAAACAATCCGCCCGGCGCTAGGAGCGGATACCAAAGATTAAGTTCGTCCACCGTCGCCTGGTATTCATGCGATGTGTCCAGGATGATTAATTGAGGCACATCCCCGAGGTATTTTAGTGCCTCATCGAGTGCCTCGGGATTCGTGGAAAGAATCTCCGCGTTCAGGACGAATGCTTCCAAACCTGCGCGGTTCAACCACCTCTTCGTGATGGCGACGACCGCCGGATCGTAATCGAGCGTGAAAAGACCGCGCCGCACGTGCATGCGGCGAAGCATGAAACCCATAAGCAATGTCGAATAACCCGAGCACGTTCCCAGTTGGACGATTCGCTCCGCTCTACTGCCCATGATCAGACCGTGCAGGAACGAAACCAGCGGCACGGCGCATTCACCGATGCGTCCACTCTTATCCGTTTCGTCATACCAATCCCGCATGAGAATCCATTCTTCCGCGGCGAGGTCGGAATAGATGGGTGGCACGTAATCCGTGCCCGGCAACCGATGCCACCAATAGCGCGCCCGCGGATCACCTGTCCAGCGGCGCGAGCGAAGCCGGTTCTGCTCCATCCGGCAAGTTTACTAAGGCAGGGGCGTTCAGCAAAGCGCCCAGCGATTAGCCGATGTGCGGCCCATGGAAAAGTGCGGGATCACATTACGGTCCACGGTTTCGAGATGCGCGGCGGAAAAGCGAGGGTAAAGAGATCTTCGCCAAGCGAAAGGTTGGGATTATAAAAGGGATCGCGCTGCAATACATGGCCCCACTTGGCTTTCATGTAATCGATCTCCGCCAGACACCGGAGTTGCTTCGACGTGCTGTCGTCCAATCCGCGACTGACCGACTCGTGATGAACCAAATCGGCGTGTGGCGTCCAGACGATCCAATAGCCAGCCTCGCGCAGCCGGAGGCAAAAATCGACGTCGTTGAAAGTGACCGTCAGATTTACTTCATCGAAGCCGCCGAGTTGCAGGTAAACTTCTCGTCTCACCACGGCGCAAGCAGCGGTCACCGCGGAAAGATTTTGCGCTAGATTCGCCCGACCAAAGTAGCCGTGCTCGTGCCGGAGGCCGACATGCGCGTGGCCCGCGATTCCACCCGCGCCAAGAATCACTCCGCCGTGCTGGATCGTACGGTTGGGATACCAGAGCCGTGCGCCAACCATTCCTACTTCCGGTCGTAGCGCATGACTCACCATCTCGCTCAGCCAGGAATTGCTGATTACTTCCACGTCATTGTTAAGCAGCGCGATGAATGATCCACGCGACAATTCGACGCCGCGATTGTTTAAGTGGCTGTAATTGAACGCGCCTTCGATCCGCTCGACGTGCACGCGCTCCCGCTTTCTCAGCGCCGCCAGATATTCCAGCGTCTCGGATTCATGGCTCTCATTGTCGAGCACGATCACTTCGTAGTTTCGATAAACTGTTTTCTCGAAAATGCTCTCGAGACATTTCTGGAGACAGGACGCCCGATCTCGCGTCGGGATGACAATCGAAACGAGCGGCTGCTCCGCCGGAAGCGCGTATTTAGTTCGCAAATAGACGCCCTGATGCGGCATAACCGTGGCTGCAACTCCTGTGCGATCGAGATGTTCCTGCACGGCGCGGCGAGCGGCCTCTTGTGCGTATGGCTTTGCCGTGGCGTTCGACGCTGTGCTTTCATCTGCCATGCGCCAATGATAAAGTACATGCGGCAAGTGCCTGATCTGCTCCGGCCGGATCTGTTCCATGCAACGCAGCGTCAGATCATAATCCTGCGAGCCGTCAAAGCCGGTGCGAAAACCGCCCACGCGGCGGACCAGATCCGTTCGATAAACGCCTAAATGCAAGACGAAGTTTTGCGCCAGAAGAAGCTCTGGGTTCCAATCGGATTTGAAATATGGATCGGAACGCCGACTCCGCACATCGAGTTTGTCCTCGTCGCTGTAAAGCAGTTGCAATTCTCGATTTTCGTTCAAAGCCAGGGCCGCAAAGTAAAGCGCTGTAGGCGCCAACTCGTCGTCGTGATCTAGCAGCGCCACAAAATCGCCGGTCGCCATGCCTAGCGCATCGTTCGATGCCGCTGAGATGTGCCCGTTTTCCATGCGGCGCATCAGCTTTATTCGTGAATCGCGACGCGCGTACTTTTGCAAGAACGGCCAGACCTTTCGTTTGGTCGAGGCGTCATCCACGATGCAAAGCTCCCAATGCGGGTACAATTGTTTTTGCACCGATAAGATCGCACGCCGGAGCCACTTCGAATTCGAGTTGTAAACCGGCAACAAAACCGAAATCAGCGGGAAAGAATGGAACTGTGCGATTTGCTCCCGAATGCGTTCCAAATCGTCTCGTTTGAGCTGATCGTAGCACCGAATCCAGCGCGCATAATCCCCCGCGTCCCCATCCGATGGCTCGCGGAAAATCGCGCCGCGGACAGGATGAATGAAAAATACCTCCCACGGGCCGTTGCCGCTGCGAGCTTCCATTGTGAATTCGCTGCGCCCAGGCGGAATGATTGCCTGTAGTAAAAAGCCGCTTCGCAACGCGCCGGGTCTATTGTCGTACTCAAGACCGGTATCAGGCCGGGGCGCACCGAAACTCGCTGGGAAAAAGTTTTTCCGGACACGCGCACGCACCTCAGTGATCTGGTCGCCCGAGATCGCAAAACACCATCCGGAAACTTTGAGCTGACGAGCTTTTTTTGGCCAAACCAATGGACGGTCAAGCCAGAATTCAATTCGCGGGTTGGCGCCGGGATTGTGAACAAAGTACTTGGGATCAACAGGAGCTTGTGAATCTCCGTTCGAATTTCCAAACACGGTTCGAATCGAAATGGCTCTCCACACGCCATCCAACTCCTGCACCTCGATGATCACCTGCGATTTTCCTCCCGGCAGAGGCACAGCAATGGCAAACCCGATTTGCTCAACGGCGGCGCCTACATCCTTGCGTCGGATTCCGTAGTTACCTAAAAATTTCTGACGCCCCCGCCGCGCACGGATCGAAAGAATTTTCGTACCGTAGCGACTCACGCACCAGCCGGTGATGTAGAGCGTTTGTGCCGGCCGCTCCCACTTGACGGGGTGATCAAAACACCAGGAATATCGATTCTTGGCACTCGCGATTTGCTCAGTGCGAGCACGTGCGCGCTCGGCTTTGCCAGCCAACAGAGATGGGACCTTCACTGCGCGGTGTTACGGCGGTAGTTTATATTGAGTTGATCCCCCAAGCTCGGACCCAATCATCATCTGTGCGAATCCGCACCGCGGCGGACGATTTGTGGGCGAGAACGCGCCATGAGTTTCAAAGACTCTCCAACCGCTATCCGAGCAGAGATTGATGCTGTCCACATAAATTCGATTTCCGGGTCGCAACGCACGAAACGCTTCTAAAATGTAGTTATATCGGTCTCAGGATTCGAGGTGCATGAACACCGCATTGCAATAAACGGCGCCTACCGAAGCATCCGCAACGCCGCTCAAATTGTAGCCGGATATCTCGACCAACTCCACATTCGGCAAGTCTTTTAATCGTTGTGCGGTCAAGGAGAGCATGTTCGAGGCGACATCGCAGCCGATCCATTTTCGACAAAGCGGTGCCACTAC
>DASXYB010000126.1:0-7283 GCA_036502745.1 Candidatus Udaeobacter sp. | reverse complement strand
TGGACTGCGACATGCCTGCGGATTTCTTTGCCGGTTTGCCAAATGAAGGCGAAGCAATCAACGCGCCTGCAGCCAGGCAGCTTATAAAAAGCAAACGTTTGGTTTTCATCAATATTTCTCCTGTGTTTTGATTCCCTCGTAACAGCCGCCCCTAAACCCATTCCGAATCGCCGCGGTGGGCATGTCCGGAATTGAACCTTGGGACTGCCGCCACTTACCTCTGTTTCGTGGTTGCACCATGACGCGGATGCGTCGTCACCGTACAATTGCTGCTGGTCACCGGCCCGGCGCAGCAAGTATCATCGCCGGACAAGATGATGAAACGCGTCCTGGCTGTTCTGTGCTCTGCAGTGACATGGCAAATGGCTTACGCGGCACGCCCCGATCACAGTACGAGCCCGTCGCGGCAATTCGTGATTTACGGCGCCGATGCGAAATTGCGCGGCGCAATATCTGGCCTGGCTGAACAGACCAAAACTAATCTCCTCAGCCTGTTGCGGCAGCGCGACGATTGGAAGACGGCGGTGGTAATCAATTTACAATCGCAACAGTCGAACCTCCCCGAACTTTCCCCAACTGATCTGCGATTCAGCCAGACCGGGTTCGGCATCAAGCTGCAACTGGACCTGACTATTTCCAAAAACATCGACGTTTCACTCGTCGAACGAGAATTGCTCCGCGCGATTTTGCTCGAAATGGTTTATCGCAATCAAGCGCACATCACTGCGGGCGCGATGCTGGTTGAGCCACCAGATTGGTTGATCGACGGCGCGCTCGCTCTTTCGCCAGACCGGGATCGCGGTCCGTTGATCGAAGCGATCGGCAATACAGAGAAGCCTGTGTCGTTGGAGAAATTTCTTCGCCAACGTCCTGGCCTGTTTGATTCCACCGGTCGCACGCTTTACCGCGCATATGCGTTTGTGCTAGTGCAAATGCTGCTGGACTTGAAAAACGGCGGAGCGCAGTTGGCGAAATACATCGATCATTTGTATGACTCTTCAAATGACCCGTTTGCGAATCTCGAGACGCGATTTCCGTTACTTGCAGATGACGCCGAGAGAACGTGGCAGATGGCGTTGAATCGCCTGAAAAGCCCGCAGACATTTCGGTTATTCACGTTCGCGGAAAGCGAGCGGCGCCTTGATGAATTGTTGGGGATAAGAATTTCGGAACCAAAGAAGCCCGTAAAGCTGGTGCGTTTGGACGAACTAGCGCAACACAAACTCTCCGCGAGTGAGAAGATGTCGCTCGATCAGTTGAAACGCGATTTGCTGGTCCTTGTTCCCCAGGCCAATCCGGTGCTCCGGCCGATTGGCCACGAATACCAGGAGATTGCTGCGCTCCTTGCCCGCGGGAAGCGCCGGGGAGTACCGAAACGCCTGGCGCATCTGGAGCTCACTCGACAACAGCTCGCCGCGCGCATGACCGAGATTGACGATTACATGAATTGGTTTGAAGCGACACAAATGAACAGCGGCAGTGGTAATTTCACCAGTTACCTCAAAGCTGTAGATCAATCGCAACTCCCGGCCCAAGGGCGTCGCGACCCGCTTTCAGTTTACGTCGATGCGGTGGAAGATCAGTTTGGAGACTGAGTGAAATTGAACAGGAGACGAAGCGGCACCCATTCTTGAGTGCGTAAAGTGCCGGCAAACCTTCAGAGAAGACTGACCCTTTCAAAGGGACTTCGGCGGCAAAAACTCGCAGCTCCCGTTACAACTTGACGTATTCGCCTGGTTTCACTAAAACTCGCGTCCACGAGAGTTTACGCGCGCAATGAAAAGACAAATCGCAGTTCTGGTTTGCACGGCCGCGGTTTCTTCGATGTTGGCTGGAACACTGCTGGCGTTGTTTCGCCCTGTGCAGGAGGCGAGTGTTTCTCAAAGAAATTTAACATTTGCGGAGCGCATCATTTACCAGCGAGCGATTGAACAAGTTTACCGGCGGCACCGCATCTGGCCAAAAGACAATACAAACCCTAAGCCGTCGCTCGATGCGGTGATGTCTGAGGCGCAGTTGGAAAAGAAAGTCGCAAAGTATTTGCGCAATTCACAGGCGCTGGAGAATTATTGGCAACAGCCCCTTACCGCTGCGCAGTTGCAGAGTGAGATGGAACGCATGGCGCAGCACACCAAGCAACCGCAGATATTGCGGGAGCTCTTTGAAGCGTTAGGGAACGATCCCTTTGTTGTCGCGGAGTGTCTGGCGCGGCCGATTTTGTCGGAGCGTTTGGTAACGAATTTTAACGGGCACGATAAAGGATCCGATGGCAAAATAAGGTCGCGAGCGGGATCTTGGGAAGCCAGCGCGGAACGCCCAACTCTGAATTGTACGGTAGCGCCGCCTGCTAGGTACACGCTTCCGGCAATATCGGAGGGGGCCGCATGCGTTGGGGATACATGGACACTTATCAGCACTACCAACGCGCCCAGTGCCCGGGCGGGTCACACGGCAGTGTGGACTGGCAGTGAAATGATCGTCTGGGGTGGGGGTATCACCGGCCCTAGCTACGTGAACACCGGCGGGAGGTACGATCCCAGCACCGACAGCTGGACAGCCACAAGTACCTCCAACGCGCCCATCGCCCGCTCAGGCCACACGGCAGTATGGACTGGCAGTGAAATGATCGTGTGGGGCGGAGGTGTAAATGGCAGCTTTCTGAACACCGGCGGGAGATACAATCCTGCCACCGACAGTTGGGCCGCCACCAGCACCACCAACGCGCCCGGGGGTCGACAGGTTTTTACGGCCGTCTGGACGGGCAGTGAGATGATCATCTGGGGAGGATTTGCAGGTACCTATTCGAATACTGGCGGGAGATACAATCCAACCATGGATACTTGGACTGCGACCACCACCACCAACGCCCCCAATGGTCGAGACGCGCATTCGGCAATTTGGACCGGTAGCGAGATGATCGTCTGGGGCGGATTTATCGGTGGTTTTGCCCAGAACGACGGAGCGAGATACAATCCTGGCACCGACAATTGGACCGCGATCAGCACTGTCAACCCACCCTTTTTCCGAGGCTATCATACAGCGCTCTGGACCAGCAGTGAGATGATCATTTGGGGTGGATGGGATGACCAAAATTTTTTGAATACCGGGGGGAGATACAATCCTGGGACGGACAGTTGGACAGCCACAACCACGACCAATGCGCCCGCCGGCCGATTCCAGCACACGGCGGTGTGGACCGGCCGCGAAGTGATCGTCTGGGGTGGGTGGGATGGCTCTAACGTTTTCAACACCGGCGGCAAATACGATCCAAACACGAACAGTTGGACAGCGACCGGCACAATCAATGCGCCTACCGCCAGATACGCTCACACGACCGTTTGGACCGGTAGCGAGATGATCGTCTGGGGTGGCTTTAACGGCAGCTATTTTAACACCGGCTGGAGATACTGCGCGCCATCTGGTTCACCGACGCCTACGGCGACTCCAACTGCGACAGCAAGTTCGACTGCCACACCGACTGCAACCGCGACAGCTACGGTAACGCCGACACCTACTGCCGCAGCACCGAGATCTACCCCGGTTCCGCGATCCAGGCCGACCCCAGGACCCCGCCCCTAGCAGACGCCCTGATACATCTGTGGTAGGGCGCGACCGCCGGGCGCGCCGCATTCGAAAAAAACGGAACGAGCTCGAGCAGCCGTGTCACCGTTTGGGGGATAGGTGATTTCATTCGTCGCTGAGGAGTTGCCCCTTGCAGCTTTGCCGATATCTTTCACTGCGCGTTTTGAAAACGCGCGTTTTCTGTTTATGCAAAAAATTGGATTCGCCGAAGCTCTTGAGTCTGTTGTGGGCAGCGACCCCCGCTATCAGCGGGATGGGTATATCTTTTTGCGCGACGCGCTAGACTTCACGACCAAGCAACAAAAGAAAACCAAAGGCGTCAGCGTGCGTCATGTGAGCGGGCCGGAATTGCTCGATGGCGTGCGGCAGTACGCGCTCAAGGAATTCGGTCCAATGGTGATGACCGTGTTTGATAGCTGGGGGATCCGTTCCAGTCAAGATATCGGGCACATGGTTTTCAATCTGATCAGCGCGGGCATTTTCGGGAAAACCGAGCAGGATTCGATCGAGGACTTTAAAAACGTTTACGATTTCGAGGAGGCGTTTGTGAAACCGTTCGCACCGACGAAACCTGAACCTTTGAAAACGCCGGCGCAGTTGCCGCCGTCAAATCCAGCCACGTCGAGCAAGTGATGCTGGCTTCGAAGTTGCAAGCAAATCACGAAATCCGAACGACGAACGACAAGTTAATGTCGAAGCTCGAATGACAAAAGATGGGCGTCGGCATTCGGCTCTTTCCAAGCTTCGTCGTTTATATTTCGTTCGTGGTTCGGCATCCGTGGTTCGTCATTATAAATCTGAGTAATGTATCGCATCCCAGTAGCGAGTTTTCTCGCAGCGGCTCTATTATTTACCATGGTCAATTTGAAGGCTGCGCCACCTGAATCTTCGGCGCTGATTTCGTTTCCGCCGAGCACCGCGGAAAAATGGATTTTGCCAAACGGGCTGACCGTCATCGTGCAGGAAGACCACAGTGCGCCGGTAGCGAGCGTGCAGGCGTGGTGCGCCACCGGGAGCATCGATGAAGACCAGCATCTGGGCGCAGGGTTATCCCACATTCTGGAACACATGCTGTTCAAAGGAACGAAAACGCAATCTGCGAACCAGATTGCGCAGAGCGTTCAGGACGTTGGCGGTTACATCAACGCCTACACTTCTTTCGATAGAACGGTTTTTTGGATCGACGTGCCGAAAGACGGCGTTGCCAAGGCGCTGGAGGTATTGAGCGACGCTATGATGAATTCCACGCTCCCGCCGGAGGAATACAACAAAGAGCAGGAAGTCATTCGGCGCGAGTTTGCCATGGGCATGGACGATCCCGATCGCATGGCGACCCTGTTGCTTTTTGGGACGGCATATCAACGGCATCCCTACCGATTTCCCGTCATTGGCGAGCTCGAGATCTACAACCAGCTCACACAAGATCAGGTGATGCAGTATTACAAGACGCGTTACGTGCCTAACAATCTCACCTTCGTGGTTGTGGGCGACGTGGACGCGCAAAAAGTGCGGCAACAACTGAGCGACTTGTTTAAATCGTATCCCGGAAAATCGCTTAAACCCGTTTTCATTCCTTCAGAACCGCCACAACTTGGCCGTCGAGAAGTCCACGGGGAATTTTCCACAGAGTTGACACATCTGGCGATGGCTTGGCACATCCCGGAAGTCACGAGTCCGGACGTTCCCTCTCTCGACTTGCTCTCGACTATTCTCGGCGATGGCCGCAGCTCCCGGCTTTACCGGCGCGTGCGCGAAGAAGCCGGTCTGGCATACAGTGTATCGGCGTTTTCGTATACGCCGGGCGATCCGGGATTGTTTGGCATTGACGCCACTCTCGACCCGAAAAAGCGCGAAGCTGCCGAACAATTAACATTGCAAATCATTGATGAGGTGAAACAGAACGGCGTGACTGCGGAGGAATTGGAAAAGGCGAAGAAGATCACGCTCGGTCAGCATCTCGGTGCACTGACTACGATGCGGGGTCAGGCTTCGGATACTGGTTCGAACTGGTTACTCACACGCGATCTGAATTTTAGTCGTGAATACCTCGATGCCGTCCAGAAAGTGACGCTCGACGACGTTAAGCGCGTCGCCCGCACTTATCTAACCGAGAACAACCTGACGGTGGTCTCGTTAAATCCGAAAGGCGCGCTGAGCGGCAAAGCTGAGTCCGTGAAACCGATTGCCGCGGGTGAGATTCAGAAATTCGAGCTCTCAAACGGGTTGCGATTACTCGTCCGCGAAGATCATCGGTTGCCACTCGTGGGAATGGGCGCCGTCTTTCGCGGTGGCTTACTGGCTGAAAATCCAGAGGACAACGGCGTTACTCGGTTGATGGCGAAAGTGCTGTTGAAGGGAACCAGGACGCGGACCGCCGAGCAAATCGCGAATGAACTCGAATCTGTGGGCGGTTCCATTTCGAGTGATGCTGGCAACAATTCCTTCAGCGTGTCGGTCGACGTTATGAAGCCTGATGTGAAACTGGGCCTGGACCTGCTCTCCGACGTGTTGCTCAACGCCACATTCCCAGACAAAGCGGTCACGCGCGAAAAAGAAATCCAGATCGCCGCGATCCAGCAGGAGGAAGAACAATTGACCAGTGTCGCGCGCAACATTATGCGACAGGCGCTTTTTCCGCAGCACCCGTACGCGCTGCGTTCGAACGGTTCGGTCGAAGCCGTGCAGCATCTTGCGCAAAAAGATTTGCTCAATTTTCGCGATCGTTACGTTGTAGCGAAGAATGGTGTGATCTATGTCTTCGGTGACGTTAAAGCAGCCGAAGTAAAACAACTCGTCGAGCAAACGCTTGGGAAAATGCAATCCGGCGCGCTTGCTCTGACAGACGCAAAGCCATCCATGCCGCTGAGCAAATCCGAGACCGTGGAGAGCCGCAAGGATAAGGCGCAGGGAGTACTCATGATCGGCTTCCGCGGCGCAAGCTTGTCCAGCCCGGATCGTTACGCGCTCGAGCTGATAGACGAAGCAAGCAGCGATCTCGGATCGCGTTTCTTCGTTCGTATTCGCGAGCAAATGGGACTCGCCTATTATGTCGGCGCCAGCGAAATGCAGGGGCTCGTGCCAGGATTATTTGCATTTTATCTCGGGACCGATCCGCAGAAGATTGAACCTGTGAAAGCCGCTTTCCTCGATGAAATTCACAAGCTCGCTAACGAGGGTCTTACCGCCGTGGAATTACAGCGCGCCAAAAAGAAACTCATCGGCCAACAGGAAATCGCTAATCAAAGCAACGACGCTTTCGGTTATCACTGCGCGCTCGACGAACTTTACGGCCTCGGCTTCGACTACTACAAACGACTCGAGCATGACGTGAACGCGGTCACGCTCGATGAAACCAAAAAAGTGGCTGCAAAATATTTTCGCGATCAACCATATGTTTTGGCCACGGTGCAACCACCACAGAAATAGTTGCCAGTTGAAAATTCATAGTTGATAGAACCTGGCTGCCGTAAGTAGCAACAATCAACCCTCTGCAATGGCTGAAATTCAAAAAACTGTTCAAACAGGTGAGATGACCCAGCGGTTCATCGAATTCGTGATGATGCACGCGCAAAATGCCGCGCTTTTTCTCGGTCAAATTCCAAATCCAAAAACCGGCGAAGCCGAAATCAATTTGGACCTTGCGCGGATGTTCATCGATCAACTCGAAATGATTCAGGAAAAAACGCGCGGCAACCTGACAA
>DASXYB010000125.1:0-5732 GCA_036502745.1 Candidatus Udaeobacter sp. | reverse complement strand
GCTCTCGGGTAATGCCAAAGTCCTTACCAACATCTTCCAGCGTCTTCGGCTCTCCACCGTCAAGGCCAAAGCGCTGGCAAATGATTTTTTTCTCTCGGGGATCGAGCACTTCAAGCAGCCCGTCCACTTCGCCGAGCAGATCGGAGATCAGGTCGAGCAGCGGCAGACCGAAATTAGCGTAATCGCGCGCAATTGTGACAACGAGCCGTAAATTCGCATTGATCATTCGTTCGCGCGCGGCGGCATTTCCCTTCCTGATTTTCTGTGCAAGCTCGACCTCTTGCTCAGGCGTCAAAAGTGGAAACCGCCCGATCTCTTGTAAGTATCTCTTCAATCCAAAATCGCTTTCATTCATGAGTGAAACCTACTCGCCCAAGCAAACCGATCGCTATTGCGCAAGGGTGGGATTTTTCGGTGCCACGTAGGAGTTGGAAGCTAGTGCCTCTTTAGAGATAAAGCTTCGTTTGGAAAAACGATGGTTCGCTTCGTATCCCTCCAAAGAGGTGTTGTCCGCTCTCTCCTGCGAAGCATCGAAAAATCCTTCGACCGCTTCGTGGTGGCGCAGCCCGAGGTTGCATAGGTTTCAGGGAAACAAAATCATCAGAAATGAAAACCAAACAATCTCAAAGCAATTCCAAGCGGGCCGCGTGGAGAATTTTCCGGCGTTCCTCGCGGCGCCACGACCCGATGCTCCTGCTGAACATGACCCTCTTTAACTTCACAGATGGATGGAATCGCGCTTTTTCAAGAGAGCAGTACGCACGCTTTTCGGTCTAACAACAATTACACTCGATGGACTCAGCTCAGCCACGAATGAACGCAGCCCAACACTGTGTTCTTGTGAAGGCGCCTCTCGAGCGGATCTATCAGCAATGGTCGCGTATCGAGGAGCTGCCGAAATTTATTCCCCCGCTGCGGGAAGTGCGAAGAATGGATGACACGCATTTTTCTTACACGTGGCATCGCAATGGCCACGACCAGCAGGGAGTTTTCCACATCGTGCTTCAAATTCCTGGTCGCCGGATCGCGTGGCGCACAATGTGCGAGGGTTTCATGTCAGGTGTGGTCTCTTTCGAGTCGCTGTTTCAAGAACAAACGGAAGTGACGCTAAAGGTCCGTTCGATTTTCGATCCTCCAAGTCTTTCGCAGGGAGTGGAGGAGTATCTCCGCAATTTTAAGCAGCTCGTTGAGGATGGGGAAGCCGCTTCTGCACGCAGTTAAGTGAAATCTCGATGTGCGAGCCCATAGCGCAGTTTGAATTTGATTTCCTAGCCCCTCCACGCATAATCATGACGCGGGGTGGAGCAGCCTGGTAGCTCGTCAGGCTCATAACCTGAAGGTCGCTGGTTCAAATCCAGCCCCCGCAACCACTCTTCTTGGCAAGTCGTGTAGTGTATCGCGTTTACGTTCTTCAAAACCCCGAAGGCAGATTTTACGTTGGTCTAAGCGACGTCTTCCCTATGGACGCAGGTCCGGGTTGCACTAGACGAATTCCAAAGCGATGCGAGGACGCATCGCACTCCAAAGCACTTCGTGCACAATCCGACACCAGGTGGTTTTGTTTCGCGGAGCTTTGCGAGTGCGTACGCGTCCTCGCGTCGCTGTATTTCGAGTTGCGTTTGCGTTGGAGATTAGTCGCGATTCCGTTGGATAGGTGAGCGGGAAAATTCTTGTCGGGACGGCCAGTTGGTCGGATCCCGGTTTCGTGGAGCGCTGGTATCCGAAGAAACTGCCGGCGGGCGACCGGTTGGCGTGGTATGCGCAGCATTTCGATCTGGTCGAGATAAACTCAACGTTCTATTCCGCGCCGGAGCCGAGAATGGTGGAGCGCTGGTGCGCTGCGACGCCGGATGATTTCAGGTTCGACATAAAATTGCATCAGCTGTTTTCATTTCACTCGACGCCGGCGAAGCTGTTGCCGACAGATTTACAAAGTCGCGCGGAGACGGACGCGAAAGGGAAAGTTAAACCGACGCGGGACGTGCAGGAGGCGCTGCTAAAAATTTTTCTGGGCGCGACGGCTATCTTTTGCAGTGCAGGAAAAATGGGCGTGTTGCTTCTGCAATTGTCGCCAGCGTTTTCGCCCCGGAAACACGAGTTGAACGAGCTCGAGCCGTTGATCGAGATGCTGAATGGGTACAAGCTGGCGATTGAGTTTCGCAACCGCAATTGGGCAATTGGCGATCAACTGCAATCGACAATGGATTTTGTGCGGAAACACGGAGCGATTTTTGTGAACGTGGACGCGCCCGCCTCGGATCATTTCACCGTGATGCAATCAGACGTAGACGAAGTCACAAACAAAAACGTCGCATACCTGCGACTGCATGGACGCAATGCAAAAGCTTACATCACGGGCAAAACAGTAGCGGCGCGGTTCGATTACGCTTATGACGAGAAGGAAATCGCGGAGGTCGCGGAGCGCAGCAAAAAACTCGCAAGAGAAGCGCGCGAAGTGCATGTGATTTTCAACAATAACAATCTCGATTACGCACCGCACGCAGCGCTTCGTCTACGCAAGGCGCTGGGCCAAATCGTCAATCCACCGGCGAAGACACTGGAGTTGTTCTAGACGGCGCGCTTGCCCCACACTTGAAAGATTCTAGGCAAACTTATCACTGTCTCGGCGTCTGCGGCGATATGATTCAATTCGGTTAAGATCTGCGTCACTTCAGTTTCGCTCGCGAGTCCTTCGGCCGTCAATGCGTCTGATATTCGCAACATCGTGACTGGGGCCATTAATTTGCCTTCGCCGCGAATGTGAGTGGGTTGGATCACGTTAAGCTCGACGGCCTGAATGCCAGCTCGGTGCAACATGGCTGGCAGTTTGGATCCTATATTTGGATCGCCACCCCTCCGTTGTACCAGTACTTGATACAGCTCGTTGTACCGCTGATAGGCCGCACACTTTGGATAACAAAAACTCCCCGCAAAATCCGTGTCCTCGATGACGATAGTTCCTCCGCGGGCGCACGCTTGCACCTGGCTGCGAGACACTTCTCCGGCTGGTTCAAGTGTGAGAACAGAAACCGCGCGTAAGCCACGTCGAACTGCTCGTGCCACACGCACGCGCATCCATCCACCTGTCGGAATTTAACGGTGGTGACCTTCGCTGCTTCAGCATCGTCTCTTGCGAATGCGAGAATCTCCGCGTCTGTGTCCGTACCGATAACGCATCCTTCAGGTCCGAGAACGCGAGCCATTGAGATCGCGACATGACCGCCGCCACATCCGACGTCGAGGCATTTCATACCTCTGATCAGACCGGCGCGATTCAGTAATTGCATAGTGGTCGGAAGCAGCACGCGAGCGAGCAGATCGAGACGTTCTTTGCCTTCTTTGCCTCCGCAAATCGCGTAGCCGTGCGGCGGATCGGACGGAGCCATTAGCAGTTTGGTTGTAGCCGCCGCTGTTCATCGCGGCAAGCGAAACGGACACCGTCCATTTCATTGAAACCGAGGCCGGCCTGCTATTGCAGACTGAAATTTCTTTTGGGTTATGTTTGCGAGTGCATCAACCACAGGAAACGAGCGAGGCCGTTTATAAATCGCGTCTGCCGAAGCCGCTCGCGCGAATGAAGAGCTGGTTGGTCGCGCACCACATGACTTTGATGACGATCGCCGATACTCCGCACTCGATCGCTCTCGGATCGGCGATCGGAATTTTCTTCGGCTTCAGCCCGCTCTATCCGCTGAAGACATTATTGTCGATCGTTGTAGCGTGGATTTGCCGCTGCAACAAGATCGCTGCCGCGATTGCGGTTACTCTGCACGATGTTCTGATCTGGATAATGCCGGCAGTTTACGTCGCGGAATACCAGTTCGGTTGCTGGATACTGAATCGCCCAGCCCCGCAGCGGGTACACTTTCGCCAGTTTCGACTGCACGACTACGTGCATTGGCATGTGTTTTCACGCGTTATTTGGCCTACCTTTTGGCCCGCCTTCATCGGTTCCCTCTTCCTTTCCGTTCCCTCCGCGATTGTTGTTTATTTTCTGATGCGCCTGCTGATCAGCCGCGCCAGGGCAACGCAGAAAACTCAATGAAGGTGGAACGCGTTTTTGTTAACAAGTGCCAATGGAGTCAGCCCGGCCTCGCGCCGTTCGGCGTGATGCGGCGCGCGGGCGCGCCGGCTCCACGGTGCCGGACTCGAGTGCGTTCCTTCCGGCGCGTGGTCGCGTTTGCGAATCAGAACGCGGCGATTAACGTGCTGCCGTTCGAGGGATCTCTATGAATTTGTCACGTCGATTAATGATTGGTGTTTTGGCGTTCGCTGCGAGCGGGGCCGTCATCCGTTCCGCGGCAGCGGCGCAGGCATACGTTATTGCCGACGCGCAAACCGGCTACATTTTGGAAGAACAGGAACCGCGGAAAAAACTGCAGGTTGGTAGCCTGACAAAGATCGCCACGGCCTGCGTGGTATTGGATTGGTCAGAGAAAAAATCCGGCGATCTCAACGGAGCGGTGGCCATTCCGCCGGAGGCGTTTCGAGGAACCACGGAAAACAATATCGGCTTTCAACCGGGTGACACCGTCTCGCTGCGCGATCTTCTTTATGCGGCGCTGGTGCAATCCGATAATATCGCCGCCTACACGCTAGCTTATCACGTCGGTTCGCGGCTGGAACCTATCGAGGCGGGTGCGAAATTGATCCCAGCGGACATGTTCGTCGCTCAGATGAACGCGCTGGCCAAACAGTTGAAGATGGAGCGCACACGTTTCGTCAATCCTCACGGCATCGATTGGAAAGTGAAACCACTGCCGTTTTCGACGGCGGAAGACATGGGGCGTCTTACTCGGTATGCGATGAACAAGCCGAGCTTTCGTTTTTATGTGTCGCAAAAGGAACGCCAGATTTCATTTAATCGCCAGGGTCAACAGCTGAGTTATATGCTTCGCAACACCAACGAGCTCCTCGGCCAGGACGGCATCGACGGCGTCAAAACCGGCACCTCATCGCGAGCGGGCCAGTGCTTGATTCTATATGCAAATCGTGAATCGGAGGTTGTTCGAGATGGTCACATGGAAACGGTTTATCCCCGTCACCTGATGGTGGTACTCCTGGGCAGCACCAACCGATTTGGAGAAGGCGCATCTCTAATGCAGCGCGGCTGGCAGCTATACGATCAGTGGGCGGCTGCGGGGCGGATGGCTGATCCAAAGAAAATTCTCTAATTGCGCTTCTGCGAAAATGAGACCGCGTATTGGTGTTCTGACCAGCGGTGGCGATTGTCCAGGGCTTAATGCGGTTTTGCGCGCAGTAGTGCTGGCGGCGGACAAGCTCCGCTGGGAAGTAGTTGGTTTTCGCGACGGGTTTGAAGGTCTGCTGCCGCCTGGCAACCACGTCGTTCTCGATCGCCAGTCTGTGAACGGAATCATGGCGCTGGGCGGGACAATTCTTGGAACAACCAATCGCGGCCATTTCGCGGCGAAGGTGGGCGCGGGCGATCGGACCATTGTTCCGGCAAAGATCGTTGCAGACGCGAGGAAGATCCTGGAGGACCTCTGCGTTCGAGCGTTGATCGTCGTCGGCGGCGACGGGTCGCTGGTCACCGCACAACAGTTGCAGGAGGCGGGCATCAACTGCATCGGCGTGCCGAAGACGATCGACAACGACCTCGAAGCGACGGCGACCACGTTTGGTTTCGATTCTGCCGTTAATGTCGTGGTGGATGCGCTCGATCGTTTGCACACCACTGCGACTAGCCACAGGCGAGTCATTGTCGCCGAAGT